>JAGBVY010000134.1 GCA_017630115.1 Tidjanibacter sp.
GGGCGCACCGCTTTTTTTCACCCCACTCCATAACGCCCCCCTTTGTTCACGGGTATCTTTTTTGATACCCGAAAGATAGGCATGGCATAATTTTCAACTTTCCATTTTCAACTTTCAATTTAATTCCTTACTTTTGCGCACTTGAAGAAAAGTAAAACAAAAACATAAATAACAACCATACTATGGGCAGGGCATTTGAGTATCGCAAAGCGCGTAAGATGAAACGTTGGGGCAATATGGCTCGTACGTTTACTAAAATTGGTAAAGAGATTGAAATCGCAGTTAAGGCTGGTGGTCCCGACCCCTCGGGCAATACCCGTCTGCGCGTCTTGTTGCAGAATGCCAAGGCTGAGAATATGCCTAAGGAGAATGTAGAGAGGGCTATCAAACGCGCTATCTCCAAAGATACAACCGACTACAAAGAGATGGTTTACGAGGGTTACGGCCCTCACGGCATTGCTGTGCTCGTTGAAACCGCTACCGACAACACCACCCGTACTGTGGCCAATGTGCGTAGCTACTTCAACAAATGTGGCGGTACGCTCGGCACCAGCGGCAGCGTGACCTTTATGTTCGACCACCTCTGCGTATTCAAAACCGCAATGAAAGAGGGTATCGACATCGACGAGCTCGAATTGGAGCTTATCGACCTCGATATGACCGAGCTCTTTGTTGACGACGAGAACGTCATCAACATCTACGCTAAGTATGAGGCATTTGGCGCTATTCAGTCCTACCTCGACGACCACAATATGGAGATTGTTAGCGGTGAGTTTGTACGCATCCCCACCGACACCAAAGAGGTTACTGCCGAGCAGCGTGAGGCCATCAACAAACTCATCGAGAAACTCGAAGAGGATGATGATGTGACCAATGTATATACTACAATGGCCGAAGAAGAGTAAAAAACGCATATAACGGGTAAATTTTGCCCCGCACTTCGATAGGCGAGTTCCTCACTTACGTTTAGTAAGCTGCGGACTCGCCTTCTTGTTTGGCGCAAAATTTCCTCCATTCTATGCGTTTTTTTATGGTTGAATGTAAATAGGTGGCTTCCTCATTTGCACTTAGCAAACTGCGGAGCCACCTTTTCGTTTGGCACAAAAATCCCTCCACAAATCACAGCCTTTGGCTGTGTGTCTAACGTCTAACGTCAAAAGTCTAACGACCTAAGTCCTTAAAGCTTTTAAGGGCCTTAACGACATATAGGGCATATAGGGCTTATTCCCTAATCTCCCTAGCCCTCCATTTTAAGTTTATTGTTAATAACTTTTTTTAATAATTGGAGGGTTGGTGTGCTAATTGTGTTATATTTGCCTACTAATTGCACTCTTATATAATAAGGTGTACGGCTTTGTGGCCAATGGCGAAAGCTACGCTACGGCCGGCAAAAATTGAGTGTGATGTTTTTTTATTTTCAACTGAACTTGAAAGATTATGGAAAAGAATGGAAATAAAGTAGAAGTAGAGATTGTAGCAGGTATTGGTGAGGGTGCTGAGGGTATTCAGCAAGTAATCCCCATTATGGCCGAGGACGACCTCTCGGAGAGTGTAGCGATTCCCGAGCAGTTGCCCATCTTGTCGCTACGCAGTTCGGTACTCTTCCCCGGCGCTATAACCCCCATTACGGTAGGACGAGAGAAGTCCATCAAACTGGTGAGGGATGTGGAACGCACGGGTGGCATTCTGGGTGCTGTTTTGCAGAAGAATGTCGATGTGGAGCACCCCGCCTCGGAGGATATGTATAGGGTGGGTACGGCTGCAAAGATTCTCAAAATTCTCGAAATGCCCAATGGCAATCTGACGGTGATTCTCCACGGTTTGGACAAAATAGAGGTGGTGCACTACACCCAGATGTTGCCCTATATGAAGGCCGAGGTCAATGTGTTGCAGGATGTTACGCCCGATAGGAGTAATGTTGAGTTCCAGGCACTTGTCGATTCGGTTAAGGATGTGGCGCTCGACATCATCGGCATTTCGCCCGGCATCCCCAAGGAGGCTACATTTGCGATTAAAAATATAGATTCCGACCGAGGCATCATCAACTTCATCTGCTCCAATATGGAGTTCTCGGACGCCGAGCGTCAGAAGTTGCTCGAAGCTCCCGGCCTCTTGGCTCGCACGCGCAAGTTGCTCGAAACGCTCATTGAGCAGCGTCAGCTTGTGGAGTTGAAGAATCAGATTCAGGCTAAGGTTAAGCAGGATATAGACCAGCAGCAGAGGGAGTATTTCATCCAGCAGCAGATTCGCACCTTGCAGGACGAGTTGGGGCAGGATGAGATGAACGACGCCCAGCGATTGCGCGAGAGGGCCGCCCACAAGAAGTGGAGCGACGAGGTGGCTGCTGCATTTGAGCGCGGTGTGCAGAAACTCGAAAGGCTCAACCCTGCTGTGGCGGAGTACTCGGTGGAAATCAACTACTTGGAGACTATGCTTGATTTGCCTTGGGAGGAATATACCGAGGATAATATGAACCTCGCCTCGGCTCGTGAGCAGCTCGACTCAGACCACTTCGGCTTGGAGGAGGTCAAGGAGCGCATACTCGAACACTTGGCTGTAATCAAGCTCAAAGGCGACCTCAAATCGCCCATCTTGTGCCTCTACGGCCCTCCCGGAGTGGGTAAGACCTCGCTTGGCCGTTCGGTGGCGGCAGCGTTGGGTAGGAAATTTGGTCGCATATCGCTCGGTGGTTTGCACGACGAGTCGGAGATTCGTGGCCACCGCCGCACCTACATCGGCTCAATGCCGGGTCGTATTATCGACACCATAAAGCGTTGCGGCTCGTCCAATCCTGTGATTATTCTCGACGAGGTGGATAAGGTTAGCCGTTCCAACCACGGTGACCCATCGAGTGCACTCTTGGAGGTGCTCGACCCCGAGCAGAACTCCACCTTCCACGACAACTATATCGACATCGACTACGACCTCTCGAAGGTGCTCTTCATAGCTACGGCCAACAATGTGGCCAACATCTCGCAGGCCTTGCGTGACCGTATGGAGATGATAAACATTGCGGGCTATGTGCTCGACGAGAAGCTCGAAATCGCCGAGCGCCACTTGTTGCCCAAGCAGTGCGAGGCCCACGGCATTGAGGAGGGTAAGATGACCCTGAGCCGTGAGGTGCTTTCGATGATTATTGACGACTACACCCGCGAGAGTGGTGTGCGCTCGCTCGATAAGCAGATAGCCAAACTTGCTCGCCACCGCGCCAAACAGATTGCCTTCGAGGAGGAGTTTGAGAGTGCGATGAGCGTTGCGACCGTGAAGGAGATTCTTGGCGCTGCTAAGTTTACGCGCGACAAGTACGACATAGGCGGCATTACGGGTGTGGTTACGGGCTTGGCTTGGACCGAGGTCGGTGGCGACATCCTCTATATTGAATCGTTGCTTACCCCGGGCAAAGGGGCTCTCAATCTTACGGGTAACTTGGGCGATGTGATGAAGGAGTCGGCTACGATTGCGTGGGAGTGGATCAAGGCCCACCACGCCGAGCTGGGCATTGCCCCAGAGATGTTTGAGAAGCACGACATCAATATCCACGTTCCTGAGGGAGCTGTGCCTAAGGATGGCCCAAGTGCGGGTATCACTATGGTCACCTCCATAGCCTCCACCTATACGGGTCGTAAGGTCAAGGAGCGTCTGGCTATGACTGGCGAAACCACCCTGAGGGGTAGGGTGCTCCCCGTTGGAGGCATTAAGGAGAAAATTCTGGCGGCCAAACGTGCCGGCATCACCGAGATTATTCTCTGCGAGGACAACCGTAAGGATATTTTGGAGATTAAGTCCGACTATGTTGAGGGCTTGACTTTCCATTATGTGGCTAAGGTTGAGGAGGTGTTAGACCTCGCTCTCTCAGCTGTGCCTTGTGGGCGATAGCTTCGTTACGCTTGCCTCGGAAATCCTCATTTGCCCAAGCAAACTGCGGTTTCCTCAGCGTCGCAAGCCTTGCTCTCGCCTCACAAAACCCAGCCTTTGCTGTGTGTCTAACGTCTAAGGTCAAACGTCTAACGACC
>JAGBVY010000135.1 GCA_017630115.1 Tidjanibacter sp.
ATTATTTGGTCAAAGCGCCAATCTCATACAACACCTCGTTGGTCTTCTTAACAGCTGCAACGCTGGCCTCAAACTGAGCTTTCTCTGCGGGAGTGAGTTTGAGGTTGAGAATTTTCTCAATACCGTTTTTGCCGATAACAGCGGGAACGCCGATGAAGAGGTCCTCTGCGCCATACTCACCTTCGAGGTAGCAGCTCGACGAGATAACCCTCTTCTGGTCGCCCAAGATGCTCTCAACAACGCTTGCAATAGCTGCGCCGGGAGCGTACCAAGCCGAAGTACCAAGCATTTTGGTCAGGGTAGCACCGCCCACCATAGTGTCGGCAGCCACCTGTTGGAGCCTCTTCTTGCTCAGGAGCTGGCTTACGGGCACACCGCGGTAGCTTGCTTTCTCCACCAGAGGAATCATAGTGGTGTCGCCGTGGCCACCGATAACCATACCATCCACGTCGCGGATGTCGGCTTTCAGAGCCTTAGCCAAGTAGCAACGGAAGCGCGACGAATCCAGAGCGCCACCCATACCGATTACGCGGTTTTTGGGCAGGCCGGTAGCCTTCAAAGTGAGGTAGGCCATAGTGTCCATAGGATTCGAAACGATAACGAAGATAGCCTTGGGCGAGTACTTCAAGATGTTGTTTACAACCGACTTAACGATGTTGGCATTAACACCGATAAGCTCCTCGCGGGTCATACCGGGTTTGCGGGGAACACCAGAGGTGATAACAACCACGTCGCTCTTAGCGGTAGCTTTGTAGTCGTTGGTTACGCCCACGAGCTTGGTGTCGAAATCCAAGAGGGTGGATGTTTGATACATATCGAGTACTTTACCCTCCGAGAGGTCGGGTTTGATGTCAATCAGACATACCTCGCTGGCTACTTTGCGGATAGCCATTACGTTTGCGGCGGTTGCACCTACGTTGCCTGCGCCTACTACCGTAACTTTTGTTGCCATTGTAGAAAAATGATTTTAGTTGTTTTTTTTGTTATTGTTATTAGTGTGTGAATTTACAAAAGTGCTTTGTAGCCTTCGGCGTCGAGCAGGTCGTCGAGCTCGGCAGGGTTCTCCATACGGATGCGTACGAGCCAGCCACCCTCATAGGGCTCTTTATTTACAAGTGCGGGGTCGGCATCAACCTCGGGGTTGAGCTCCAAAACCTCGCCTGTAACGGGCAGAAATACGTCCGAAACGGTCTTAACGGCCTCGATAGAGCCAAATACCTCGTGTGCGCCAACAACCTCGCCTACGGTGGGAACATCAACAAATACGATGTCGCCAAGCTCGCCCTGAGCAAAGTCGGTAATACCTACCAATGCTTCGTTACCGTCGATAACTTTAATCCACTCGTGGTCTTTCGAGTACTTCAATTCTGCGGGAATGTTCATAGTTTTAGTTATTTAGAGTTAAATTTATTGGTTGATTCTTGTTTGGTGTCGCGCACTTTTGTGCGCTAAGTTAGCTACAAAGATAAGTTTTATTTTTGGGCTGACAAACATTATCTGTTATTTTTTTAGCAGATGACAAAAACTCGCTCAATAAGTTTGGTTGTTTGGAGCAAGAATCGTACATTTGTAATCTGCTAACAACCTAACAAACCACTACTACACTAAATGAAAACTATCGTTGATGCCGCTCAAATCCAGAGCGCGCTTGAAAGTATTGAGGTTGCATCGCTCGACGACCTCTCCATTCGTCAGCTTGTTTCGCTTGTGACGCGCTTTGAGCGTCAGAGTGGCCAGGAGTTTATCCACTTTGAGATTGGTGTGCCGGGTTTGCCTGCTTCGCAGGTGGGCGTGGAGGCACAGAAGGCTGCCCTCGATAGGGGTGTTGCTTCGGTCTATCCTGCGCTTGATGGCGAGCCTGAGTTGAAGGCGGCCGCATCGAAATTTGTGAAGGCTATCATTGGTGCCGATGTGGCGCCTGCCCACTGCATCCCCACCGTAGGCTCAATGCAGGGCACGTTTGTTTCGCTTATGGCTGTGTCGGCACTCGACCAGAAGAAAGATACGATTCTCTATATCGACCCCGGATTCCCTGTGCAGAAGACCCAAGCCGATGTGTTGGGCATCCGTAGGGAGGCTTTCGATGTCTATAACTTCCGTGCCGAAAAGCTCGGCCCCAAGTTGGAGGAGTATCTCAGCTCGGGTCGTATCGCTGCCATCCTCTACTCCAATCCCAACAACCCCTCGTGGATGTGTCTGACCGACGAGGAGTTGCGTACCATTGGCGAGATGGCCAACAAGTACGACGCAGTGGTTATTGAGGACTTGGCCTATGTGACTATGGATTTCCGCAAGCCCAACGACCCCCAAACGGGACTACCCACTCAGGTAAGCGTTACCCCCTATACCGACAACTACATCTTGCTGCTGAGCGGCTCAAAGATATTCTCCTATGCGGGCGAGCGCATTGCCGTGACGTGCATCTCCGACAAACTCTTCGAGCGCAAGAGCGACAATCTGCGCCAGCGCTATGGTCTGCCTTCGTTTGGTAATGTCTTTGTTCATAAGCTCATCTACACCCTCTCTTCGGGTGTTTCCCACTCGGCACAGATGGCTCTGGCCGAGATGATGTCGAGGGCTGCCGAGGGTAGCTATAACTACCGCGACGAGGTGAGGGAGTATGCACACCGCACCGAGCGCATCCGCGAGATTCTCACTCGCCACGGCTTCCACTTGGTCTATGACAAGGATGTCGATGAGCCTGTTGGTAGCGGTTTCTTCTTTACGATTGGCTATAAGGATATGAAGGGTGGCAAACTGCTCGAATACTTGTTGCGCTGTGGCGTGAGCGGTATTGTGCTTGTCTCGACAGGCTCCGATTACGAGGGCATACGCGCCTGCTCGTCGGCCATTAAGCCCCACCACTACGAACTGCTCGACGAACGACTGGCAATGTTTGAGAGGCTTGTTGCTGAGGAATAAAGTAAACTAAAAAATTGAATTTAGGGAGGTTGAGGAGATAAAACTCTGCGCCGTAAGCGCACCTTAATTTTCCATTTTCATTTTTCCATTTTTAATTCGAAAGTATGGCAAATTATGTTACTGCTGCCGAGGCGGCAAAGTTGATTAAGAGTTACGACAAAGTCTATGTGCAAGGCTCAACGAGTGTGCCCGAGGTGCTTGTGGATGCAATGGTGGCGCGTGCCGGTGAACTGCGTGGCGTTGAGGTGTATAGCGCTTTTGCAGTGGCCAAGCGCGACATCCCCTATGGTACTCCCGAGATGAAGGACAGCTTCATCCCTCAGAGTTTCTTTGTGGCCAACAACTATCGCAATGCCATAGCTTCGGGCTACGGCTCAATTACTCCTTGTTTTTTGGGCGAAGTGCCTGCTTTGGTCAGGGAGGGTTACGTTAAGTACGACGTGGCGCTGCTCAACTGCTCCGAGCCCGACGAGAGGGGCTATTGTAGCTTCGGTATCTCGGCCGACTTGGCTGTGAGCGCTGCCGAGACGGCTAAAATTATCATTGCCCAAATCAACCCTCGCATCCCCTATACCTATGGCGATGCTCTGGTCCACATCGACCGCATCGACGCCGCGGTGAGGGTCGATGAGGAGCCTGTGGCCCTGCCTACGGTTGAGCCTAATGCCGATGAGTGGAAGATTGGTGGCTATATTGCCGAGCAGATACCCGACGGAGCAACGCTCCAAATTGGCGTTGGAGGTATTCCCAATGCTGTGCTTGCGGCACTGACCAACCACAAAAACTTGGGCCTCCACACCGAGGCACTGACCGATGGTGTTGTGCCCCTGATAAATAGCGGTGTGATAAACAACTCACAGAAGGTCATCGAGCGAGGCAGAACCGTATGTTGCCTCTCGCTTGGCTCGCGCCGACTCTACGACTATATGGACTACAACCCCGACCTCTTGGTAAAGGATGTGGCTTGGACCAACGACCCCTTCCGCATCCGCCAAAATCCTAAGGCTATGGCCATCAACTCGGCTATTGAGGTCGATTTGACGGGTCAGGTATGCGCCGACTCTATCGGTACTCGCATCTTCTCGGGTGTGGGTGGTCAGCACGATTTTATGTATGGTGCGGCTCTCTCGGAGGGGGGCAAGACCTTCATCGCTATGAACTCCATCACCCCTAAGGGTGTGTCGAAAATCAAACCCGTGCTTACAGAGGGTGCGGGTGTGGTTACCACTCGCTTCCAGACTCAGTATGTCGTCACCGAATATGGCGCAGCATTTTTGAAGGGTAAGAACTTGGCTGAGCGTGCTAAGGCTCTGATTGAGATTGCCCACCCCTCGGTGCGCGAGGAGTTGGAGAGGGCGGCTTGCGAGAGGTTTGGTTATTCATTCCTGAGGTTGAAAGCATAGCTCTTTCGAGCGCGCCTTGTTGGTAAATTTTGCACCAACCTGCGATAGGTGGCTTCCTCATTTACGAGAGTAAACTGCGGAGCCACCTTCTTATTTGGCACAAAATTTCCTCAACAAATCGCACTCGACTTTCTCCCGACCTAGCAAACTGCGGAGCCACCTTCTTGTTTGGCACAAAAATCCCTCCACAAAACCCAGCCGCAGGACAAGTCCTGTTTTGTGAGGGTGCGGAGCAAGCTCCGTTTTGTGAGGGGAGGACAAGTCCTGTTTTGTGAGGTTGGTGCTCCCGACCGAATGTTCGCCCCACGACCACTCCTCCCCTATGTCAGGGGAGGTGGCGCGAAGCGACGGAGAGGTTAGTTGCGCCAAAGGCGCAGAGCTGACCGCTGACTGCTGACTGCTGACCGCTGGGAGTACTGGGAGGACTGGGAGAACTGAGAGAACTGGGAGAACTAAGAAGCCCCAGTAAACCCAGTGAACCCAGTGAACCCAGTAAACCCAGCATATAGGGCATACGCCCTATTCCCTAAATTCCCTAACCTCCCTAATAATTTTCAATTTTTAATTCCCCCTTACCTTGTGTGGCATACCTTCGGGCAGAACGATGGAGTACTCCACCAGTCCGGCCACTGTGCCGTTGTCGTACCACGGGGTTTGGTAGATGAGTTTGCGTAGGCCACCCTTCTCAATGGTGTAGGCGTTGGAGGAGCCGTGGGATAACATCTCTACGATTTTTGCCCACGAGGCGGGTTGGTGGCACTCTTTCAGGTTGTGGCCGCAAGCGTCGCCCAGCACCTGCTTGGCGCGTTGGTTTTGGTAGATTACATTGCCGTCGAGGTCGCACACTGTGGTGGCAACATCAACACTCTCGAAAAAATCTTTCATCATAGTTTGGGTTTATTGTTTGCACAAATATACATATTTGTGGTCAAATTAGAAAAAAGTTATACTTTTGTGACGTGAAACGATTTTTGGTGTACATCGGACTTGTGGCTCTGATGGCTGTGGTTGTGCCCGGTGCAACTATGGCCCAAGTGGTCGTGTGGAATGCCGACTTCGATTTCCGCTTCGACAATCGCGAGTATGGCGACCCAAGTCGTATGGTGGCTCCGTCGGAGACAATTTTTGGTGCCAACATAACCCCCGAGGTGGGTCTGGGGTGGGGCTATGGCCATAGCCTGATGATTGGTGCTACCCTGCACGCCGATATGGGTAGTCAGAAGTTTTTCGACTCGCCCAGTTTTATTGCCTACTACGACTTTACCGACTCACACTCGCGCCTAAGCTCATCGCTTGGCCTCTTCCCTCGTTCCAAGCTTCGAGGCCGCTATTCGCGTGCCACATTCGACGAAACATATAGTTTCTACAACCCCACCATTGAGGGAGCTCTGCTGCGCTATACGGCGAGCTACTGGTGGTTTGAGATGGCTTGTGACTGGAACGGTCTGCGCTCTGCCTCTCGTCGAGAGATGTTTACTCTGCTTGTGGCGGGCGAGGCTAATAAGGGCTTTTCCTATGCGGGCTACAACCTTATGCTCCACCACCACGCCCAGAGCGACACGGCTCGTGGGGTGGTCGATAACGGCCTTGTGAATCTCTATATTGGTGTGGATTTGTCGTCGCTCTTGGGGCTGAAAGAGTTTTCTATGCAGGCCTCGTGGTTGCAGGGCTACCAGAATGACCGCTACCATATAGGCACCCCGGTTTTGCCCGGCGGATATGAACTCTCGCTCCGTATGCAACGCGAGGAGATAGGCCTGGTCGATACCTTCTATAAGGGTCAAGACCTTATGCCCTATTGGAATCTGCCCTACGAGGATGCCCAAGGCTCTATTTATGGTTCGAGCCTCTATTCGGGTGACCCTTTCTACCGTGTGGGCGAGAGCGGTTTCTACAACCGATTGGAACTCTACTGGGAGCCTCGCATAAAGAATGGCGTCGCGCTGCGCTTTTCGTCGGTCCACCATTTCGATGGTGCGCATTGGGGGTGGCAGCAGGTCATCGCCCTGAGAGTGGATATAGGCAGCGAGATGTTTGCCCCGATTAGATAGATATTAGTAAAACTCAGAAAGATGGATATGATTAGAAAAATTGCAAGTGCTTTGGCTTTGGCCCTGTGTGCCACGTCGTGTATAACTTTTGTCCCCACCAAGCCCAATGGAGAGGGTGTGGGCAAGGGCGATGTGGTTATCAACGAGGTCAATACCGACGCTAAATATATTGAGCTCTACAACGCCGCCGACGAGGAGGCCTATGTTGGTGGTTGGACTATTGTGAAGAATAACGAGTCACCACTTGATAATGCCGAGGGCACCGCTCCCTACTACATCCCCGACGGTACAATCATTCCCCCTCACGGCTTTGCGGTGCTCAACTGCAAGGGCCGCACCGACGTCTATTCGGGTGTGGCGCTGGGTGTGAGCGAGTCGGGTATCTCGGGCAAGAAGTCGCTCTTGTTGGAGTTGGTCGATGCCGAGGGGGCTTATGTGGACCACTTTGTCAATAGTGCTGTGGCTCAACCTGCCAGCAGCGATGAGTGGGATGGCGATGTGGAGTACACCTTCGACGTTGCGGCCCGTATGCCCGACGGAGTGGGCGAGTGGTGGGTGGTAGATGGAGCTACTCCGGGCGAGGGCAATAGCGCCAAATTAGTGTCGAAATTTACCCATACGGATGTTGTTTTTGTTGAGCCCGACAATGGCGGTGGCAACGGTGGCGACAACGGAGGTAGCACTGGTGGCGACAATGGAGGTAGCACCGGTGGCGACAATGGTGGCTCTACCAACCCCGACATTGGCACATCATCTCTGCTCGAATCGGTAAACTATGTCTGGAACGAAGGCTCAATGCCCAAAATCACTCTCTCGGTGAGCGAGAGCGAGTGGAATCGTATGCTCGAAACCTACGACCGAAATAGTGCCACCAAACAGTACTTCAAGGGCGATGTAATCTTCGATAATGGGGTGGATGTGTTTAATTTCAAGGAGGCGGGTTGGCGCTTGCGTGGCAACACCTCGCGTCGTCGTCCCGAGGGCAATGGTGGCGAGATGCACAATAGGGAGAATCCCGACTGGCACCACTTCCACACTCAGCTCAACTTCCGCAAGTTCCATAAAGACTCCGACCACACAATCGGTGGCGTCAGGAAGGTCCATCTGAAATGGTTTAAGGACGACCCAATGTATGTCAGGGAGGTTTTCAGCTACGATTTGTTCCGTCGCTATGGTGTCTGGACAGCCATTCGCGACATCTACTGTCGCTTTTGGATTCACGTCGAGGGCGATGCTGCGCCTGTCTACTATGGCGTCTATGGTATGCTCGAAACCATCGACGATGAGTATTTGGAGATTCGTTCCGACCTCTTCGGCGGTCATAAGGGCAACCTCTGGAAATGTGGTTGGGGCGCCGACCTGAAAAACTACAACGACGACTGGAAGTTTGGCCTCGACCAAGATACCGACGAGGAGTGGGTCTATGAGCTGAAAACCGAGCATAACTCCTTCTCTTCGGCCAAGAGTCAGCTGAAAGATTTTATGCGTAAGCTCAACTCTAAGAGTGGTCAGGATTTGCACGATTGGTTGGGTGAGGTTATCGACATCCCATTGTTCCTGAAAACCTATGCTGTCAATGTGGCCGTAGGTATGTGGGATGACTACTGGAATAACTCCAATAACTACTACATCTACTTCAACAATAGCGGCACGGAGGGCTATAAGTTCTACTTTATCCCCTACGACTACGACAACTCGCTTGGTACAACCAATAATTGTGGTGTGCAGAACGATGCTGTGCGTCACAATCCTTTGCAGTGGGGCAATGGTAACGACAATCCTCTGGTGGCTAAGGTGTTGCAGTTTGACGACTACAAGGCACTCTATATTGAGTATCTCAATGAAATTGTCCACCCCGCAGGGGGATATATGGACTACGAGTCGAGCCGTCAGCGCATCATCCAGTGGCACTCGAAGATACGCGACTATATCTCCAACGATACGGGTGAGGATATGGAGATTAAGGATCGCCCGGCAGGTTGGAGCTCTCACGGCGAGTATCGCCTGTTGGATGAGGAGAACAACTACTTCAAGATTAAGGCGGCAAGCATCCCCACAAAGTAGCGTTGCTGGATGTGAAATCTAAGAGATTGTAGAGAAGATGTTTGAGAGGATAAATAGTTTGGGACTGGGGGCGACGCACAAACGGTCGCTCTTCAAGGTAGCTGTCGATTTGATGAAGGCCGACAATCAAATCCACGGCAACGAGATAGCTCTGTTGGGTCAGCTCCAAGAGGCGTGCGATATGCCCGCCAGTGGGTTGGAGATGATGCACTATGTCTCCCTGCAACAGGCTCTCGACAATCTGCTCACTCTCTCCGATGAGGCTCGCTCAGAGGTGGTGGCCTGCTTAGAGCGACTTATCTCCATCGATAATAATATCGACTCGCGCGAGATGTTGCTCTTTTCGGCCGTTAGGTTGGCCCTGCTACCATCGTCGTCGGCTTGGAGTAGGGTGGTGACCTCTTCTAATATGAATGCCGAGTGCGCTATGGACCAGATGGTCTATTTGGAGCAGGAGCTTTGCGAGAGCGTCTATCGTATTATGGACGATAAGTATCAGTCGCTTCTTTTGACTAAGGCGCTGAGTGATGCGGGCTATAAGTTTTTCTTCCTGCCAAGGGTTATTGCTGAGTTGCAGCAACGTTGGAGTGGTTTCGACGAGGGTGGCGATAGCTTGGGTCTGTTGCGTCGCTCGCTCGAATTTATTGCCCCCACGGGCGACCACTCTAAAATCATCAATCTGCGCTCGGTGTTGAATGAAATGACCACTTCAACCTTCTATAAGGTGGTCTCATCGCGCTATGGCATTGGGGCCGAGCAGGTGGGCTTTGGAGCTTTTGTTATGGTCAAAATCCAAGACGACTATCTGCTCAACGACGACGGCGAGGTGTTGCGCCACGCCGACTTCTTGTGTCTGGATGTGAGCGAGGCTATGGTGGAACGCATACTCCAATTCCTTATGGCTATCGCTCGCCCCAACTACCAACTCTCCTATGAGGGCTACTACCGTCTTTTGTATGACTATCTCGGCTCGGAGTCGAAGATTATGAGCTCTATATTGGTCGATAGGCACAACGACTTCATCTTGCGCGACCTCGACTCTCGCAAGGTGCGCTTTGAGTCGGCTCCTCAGGCCAAAAGTTTCTATCTGCTGCTACTTCGCTATGGTAGGGCTGGCATAGACCAGAGGTGCTTCAATGCCGCCATCGACTACCTCACCGGTGAGGATGTTGCCCCACAGGTGGAGAGTGGCCAGTTGGATGCGGTGGAGCTGAAAGAGCGCCTGATAGGGATTGGGAGCGATTGGGCATACCTTATATATAATCTAATGACCCTCTACGACGCAATCTCCACCAAGGACGAGGAGCAGCGTAGTTTTGTGGGTCGTATTGTGAGCATTTTGCGCCACCGCAGTTCGCTGAAAAACTACCTCAATGGAGGTTTTTGTGGGGTCTATGACCTCGACCACAAGGAGAGCTACTGTGTGCAGTTCAGCAACTCCACTCGTAGCTACTATGTCGATTTGAGTCCGTCGCTCATCTGGGTTGAGACTGCCGAGGGGATTGTACCTCTAAGGGAGTGGAGCGTCTATAAGAAATTGCGCTAAAAATGTTGGCATTGTAATGTAGGGCTGCCGCCAAGAATCCAAACGTTTGGATTTTTGGCGGCAGCCTCGTTTTTTGCCCTATCTTTGTGAGCACATTACCAAACCCTTCAACTTAAAAACTATTATTTATTTGTTTGTTTCTATGGCAAAGAAAGCAAGGTATCTATCTCAGGCTCTGGCTGATAATAGTCAGCAGGTTATACAAGGACGCGGAGGCAACATCATACCGCCCCCCGAAAAAGAGCCTTTATGGAAAGCCTACCTAAGAAAATTCAAAGACCCAATCATCGTTGTGCTGTTGGTGGTCTTTGCCCTCTCGTTGGGTATTTCGCTCTACGAGGTGTTGCTTATGGGCAAGGGTGGCGAGGTGCTGCTCGAACCCATAGGTGTGCTTGTGGCACTACTCTTGGCTACGGGTGTTGGCTTCATCTTCGAGGTTAGGGCCGAGAAAGAGTTTGAGGTGCTGCTGAAAGTCAAGGATGAGAGGCCCATAAAGGTATTCCGTCGTAAGGACGAAGAATCAGCTCCCCGCCTTAGACGCATCCAACGTCAGGATGTGGTTGTGGGCGATGTGGTCCGCTTGGAGAGTGGCGACGAAGTGCCCGCCGACGGATGGTTGCTCGAAGCCTCCACGCTCAGGGTTGATGAGTCAAACTTCACTGGCGAGATGTATGCCAACAAGACCACCGACAAGGAGCAGTTCGACCCTGAGGCAACCTATCCTTCCAACTTCCTATTGCGTGGATCAACCATCATTGAGGGTGTGGCTACCTATCTGGTTGAGGCGGTTGGCTCTCAGACAGAGGAGGGTAAGGGTGCGCTCAGCATCCAAAATGCCGAGCAGGTGCAGACCCCACTTAATAGTCAGCTCGAAAGGCTCAGTGGTAATATCTCTACGGTGAGTTTTGTGGTGGCTCTGTTGATTTTGGTGGGCCGTAGCATCTTGTTTTTCACCTCCGATATGTTTGCTTCGGGTGCATACGACTGGGTGAGTGTTGTGGAGTATGTACTGGGCTCGCTGATGATTGCTGTGACGCTCATCGTTGTGGCTGTGCCTGAGGGACTTCCAATGAGTGTTACGGTGAGCTTGGCGCTAAGTATGCGCCGTATGCTCCGCGAGAATAACTTGGTCCGCAAACTCCACGCCTGCGAAACTATGGGAGCTGCAACGGTCATCTGTACCGACAAAACCGGCACCCTGACGCAAAACCGTATGACTGTCGTTCAGAGCGAGGTCTATGGGTCGATGGAAGATGTGGTGGCCAACATTGCCATCAACTCTACCGCCGAACTCTCTGTCGATAGCGAGGGAGGCTTGCAGAAGATTGGCAACCCTACCGAGTGTGCTATGTTGGAGTGGCTTTATGGTCGGGGTATCGACTATGCGGCCTTGCGTGAGAGTGCAACGATTCACAACCAAATACCCTTCTCCACCGACACTAAGGCTATGCACACCACCTTCACTGCGGCCGACTCCGAGGAGCAATTGCACTTTATTAAAGGTGCGCCCGAGATTGTGCTCGATATGTCCGATAGGATTGCGGGTGGTCACTCGCGCGAGGAGGTTGAGGCTTCGCTCTTGGACTACCAGTCGAAGGCTCTGCGCACACTGGGCTTTGCCTTAGGTCGCTGGGTGGATGGCCACGAAGAAGTGGAGTTCTTGGGCGTTGTGGGTATTGCCGACCCCATCCGAGAGGATGTCAGAGAGGCTATTGATATGTGTAAGAACAATGCCCACGTCAGGGTCATAATCGTCACGGGCGACAACTCCGGCACAGCCAACGAAATTGGCCGTCAGATTGGCCTCATTGCACCCGACGAAGCACCCCAAAGAATTACCGGTAGCGAGTTTGCGGCTATGAGCCACGATGAGGCCCTGAGGCTTGTGAGCGACCAGAACTTCAAGATTCTCTCGCGTGCCCGCCCCGAGGATAAGGCTCGCTTGGTGGAGTTGTTGCAGGAGGCTGGCGAGGTGGTGGCCGTCACGGGCGACGGTACCAACGATGCCCCCGCACTCAACAAGGCTCAGGTGGGATTGTCGATGGGCGACGGCACTTCGCGTGCTAAGGAGGCCAGCGACATTACCATCATCGACAACTCATTTTCGAGTATCAATAAGGCTATTATGTGGGGCCGCTCGCTCTACCTCAACATTCGTCGCTTTATTGTCTTCCAGATGACTATCAACATTTGCGCCTGCCTGATTGTGCTGCTTGGTGCATTTATGGGTATGGATTCGCCCCTGACGGTCACTCAGATGTTGTGGGTCAATCTGGTTATGGATACCTTTGCTGCTATGGCTCTCTCGTCGCTGCCCGCCGATAGGAAGGTGCTCTACGATAGACCTCGCAACCCCAAGAGTCATATTATCGACAGGGCTATGCTGATGCAGATTCTCGCGGGTGGTGTACTATGCTTTGTGGTGCTTGTTGGTCTTTGGCAACTGTTGTGGCATACCAATGTGGAGTCGGTTGTGGAGCTGCTTAGTGGTGACAACCTAAGGCTCTTTTTCAGCGGATTGTTCGACGGTAGCCACATCAAGGCCCACCTCGATGGCAAGGAGATGGCAATTTTCTTCTCGGTGTTTGTGGTGATGCAGTTTTGGAACTTGTTTAATGCCAAGTATATGCGTAGCGACAGGAGCTTGCTGATGGACTTGCGTGATATGTTTGTCCGCCCCCAGAGGGTTAGGGACTCTTTCAGCAAAGGCTTTGTGCTGATTGCTATTGCGATTTTGGGCGGTCAGGTGCTGATTGTCAATTGTGCCGGCTCGCTTTTCAGCGTTGCACCTTTGGCGTTGCAGGATTGGCTGTGGATACTGCTCCTTACCTCGCCTGTGCTCATTTTGGGCGAGATTGTCCGTGGTGTAAGGCTCTTGCGCCGCCACCACCGCTCCCGCCGATAGAGGCTTGTCCCATAAAATTATTCCCCAACTAACTATAAAAATCAAGTAGGCTGCACCAAATCGTATGCAGCCTACTTGATTTTTGTGTGTAGAGCGTATAGACTCTGCCTTTTGGAACTCTACTCTTCCAAGTCGTCAATGGCTTTCTTGGCGGTTTTGCCAATTACCTCTATTGTGTTTTCGATGTCGGTCTTCATCTCGCCGCTCTCAACATACTCTTTCGTATCGTCTATAAAGCCGGTCACACCACGCTTGGTCTTGATGTAGAGGAACAAGGCCTTCCAGTCGTTGATGAGTTTCATCTCCCCACTGGTCAGCTCACTCTTGTAGTCGGCATAGTACTCTTTGGAGTAGCGTTTGTGGAGCTCGTTGTAGCGCTCCCACTCTTTGTCGGAGCAGGTTTTGTAGTCGGCCTCCACTTTGGTGATAAATTTCTCGTAGCGACGTAGGTAGTCTTTTTTGCTCAGGGGGCGGGCTGTAAGGGTTGATGTGGCAACCAGTGCGAGCAAAAGCGTCAGCAGTAGGGTTCTGATTGTAGTTTTCATAGTCGTATGTGGGTTTAAGGGTTGTTAGCGGAGTAGGTAGAGAGTGTAGGCAACGTAGATGAGAAGGAAGATTGCTCCCTCGGCCCTATCAACCTTCGCGCGCTTGAAGCAGAATACGGTCAGCAGGACGGCAATGCTCGTGGAGAACATTACCCCCATATCTACCATATTCACACCGCCGAGAGTCAGCGGATTGATTGTGGCGCTCAGACCCAAAATAAGCAGGATGTTCGATATGTTTGAGCCGAGGATGTTGCCCAAAGCGATGTCGGTATTGCCCTTTATGGCGGCTATAACCGAGGTGCAAAGTTCTGGAAGCGATGTGCCCAGAGCCACTAGCACAATGCTGATGACAGCCTCGCTCAGACCCACCTTGTGGGCCAATACAATGGCTCCGTCGAGGAAGAGGTCGGCACCCCAAACAAGGCCTGCCAAGCCTCCCACAACCATCAGTGCGCTGAGCCACAAATTTCTATTCTTTGCCCCGTCGTTGGTCTGCGAGGAGGCAGGGGACGTGGGTATGGTAGTTTTCTTTTCGCCACTGATTATCAGCCACATAAACAGCCCATAA
Source organism: Tidjanibacter sp. (assembly GCA_017630115.1). Taxonomy (GTDB): domain Bacteria; phylum Bacteroidota; class Bacteroidia; order Bacteroidales; family Rikenellaceae; genus Tidjanibacter. Next base: position 14,008 of record JAGBVY010000135.1, read on the forward strand.
CCAACCAGCAACACAAGGCCGTCGATGCGACCCAAACGATTGGTTGCCGAGCCAAAGAGCGAACCGTCGAGTGCCAGTAGGCAGAGTAGTAGTGCGGTGGCAATGTAGATTGGGATGTCGCGTCGGATATTCTCGCCTTTCAGGGTCATTGGCGATATGAGTGCCGTAAGACCCAAGATGAGGTAGATGTTCAGGATGTTGGAGCCTACGATGTTGCCCATCGAGACGTCGCCCTGTCCCTGAATAGCGCTCATTGTGCTGACAACTAGTTCGGGCATCGATGTGCCAACGGCCACGATAGTTGCGCCAATTAGAAACTCCGAGAGGTTGAAGCGTTTAGCAATGGCCGATGCTCCCTCGGTGAGATAGTTTGCACCCAAGGCGAGCAGTATGGCTCCTATGATGAGTTGAACGATAAACATTTCTGCTACTGATTTTTTTTGTTTTGACCACAAAAGTACTCTTTATTTATGAGAAATGAAACGACAAAATATGATATAATCGTATAGATAGCCCAAATTTGGGGCGTGGTTTGACATAAAACCACTATCTTTGAACTCGCAACCGAGCCAAATGAGAAGAAAAATCACCATAGCAACCGACTCATTTAAGGGGTCGCTCACCTCCGCCAAAGCCACCGCAGCACTTGCTGAGGGGGTGCTCTCGGTGTGTCCCACAGCCATCGTGGAGCAGATTCCTTTGGCCGACGGAGGCGAGGGTAGTGTGGAGGTGCTGTTGGGTGCTCTGGGCGGCAGGAGGGTTGAACTTATCCTCTCCGACCCTCTGGGCCGAACCATAAGGGGCCATTATGCCATCCTTGCCGATGGAGTGGCTGTTGTGGAGGTGGCCCAAGCGGTGGGTCTGGGGTTGCTCGCGCCCTCGGAGCGCAATCCTATGGTGACCTCCTCGCGCGGTGTGGGTCAGATGATTCGCCACGCCATTGAGGTGGAGGGTGCTCGTAGGGTAGTTGTCTGTTTGGGAGGTAGCTCCACTTGCGATAGTGGTGTGGGTATGATTGCCGAGTTGGGCTTTGAGCTATTCGACTCAGAGGGCCATAGGGTAGAGCCTTTGGCTTGCAATCTGACTCAGGTGGCAACTATCGAGGCCACACCCTTTGCGCGTGAGTTGATGATAGGAGGAGTGGAGTTTGAGGTGGCGGTAGATGTTATGAGTCCGCTTTGTGGCCCTTTGGGGGCAGCTTGCCTCTTCGCCCCTCAGAAGGGGGCTTCTCCAAGCGATGTGGAGGCTCTCGAAGAGGGCTTAGACCATTTTGCCGAGGTTGCCTTGCGCTTTTCGGGGCGCGATATGCGCTCGGTGGAGGGTGCAGGTGCAGCAGGAGGTATGGGTGGCGCGTTGTGGGCCTTGCTTGGAGCAACCATTTATAGCGGTGGCGAACTCATTACTCAGAGGTGTTGCTTTGAGCAGAGAGCCGAGGGGAGCAGGGTGGTCATTACGGGCGAGGGACGCTTAGACAGGCAGACTATGCTCGGTAAACTGCCCTCGGTGGTGTTGCATAGGGCCAAAGGTATGGGCCTTGCGGTGGTGGCTGTGGGCGGTATGGTGGAGTGGTCGGAGGAGTTGCTCGGGGCTGGATTCGACCAGATTGTTGAGGCCACACCTGAGGGTATGCCACTCGCCGAGGCGCTCAAAATAGAGGTGGCCCAAGACAACCTCAGAAGGGTGGGTCACCAGTTGGCCGAGCGATGGCTGTTGTGAAACTCAATAAAAAGTGCTACCTTTGTGGCCAAATAAGTAGAAAACATTATGACAAACAAGGTTCCGGAAAACCCTTTCAAAACCGAACAGCACACCCCAGAGTGTGCCTTCTCTTCGCCTGAACTGCATCCCGCAGCCCACAAAGGCGAATCCAAATGTTCGGTACAAATCAGTAGGCAGTCGATGCTGCTTGTGGTGACAACTATCTTTGTCACTCTCTACCTCGTATCCAATGTTATGGCTGTCAAGGTTGTAGGACTGGCCAACCTCTTCTACTTCGATGCAGGTACCATCACCTTCCCTATGGCCTATATGTTAGGCGATGTGTTGACGGAGATTTGGGGCTATCGCACCACCCGTAAAGTTATCCTGCTGACCCTTTTGTGCAATGTGCTGATGGTCATCTGTACCCGCATTGGAGTGTGGCTTCCCTCGCCCGACTATCTGGCCACTACCGAGGCGGCCTACAATACAATGTTCGACTATGTGCCTCGCATTGTGCTTGGCTCGTTGGTGGGCTTTGCTTTGGGCGAACTGTCTAATGCGTGGTGTATGGAGCGCATAAAGAGGGCCACCCGAGGTCGCCGCTTGTGGGTGCGTACCATTGGTAGCTCTATGGTGGGCTACTTGTTCGACTCGCTGCCTTTTGTGCTGATTGCCTTTGCGGGTGTGGTCTCAACCCACGATTTGGTGATGATGTGCATCTTGCAATATGTGCTAAAACTCGCCATTGAGGTGCTCTTTGGTACACCTCTAGCCTATGCTACCGTTGGCTTTATCCGTCGCCATACGAGCGATAATTAAAACCGCCCTTCATACTCCCCTCTGACCAATTTTGGCTATGCAACGCTACTCGCTTATTACGACCAAGTTTCCACGCGAATTTCTGCTCCTGCAAGGGGGCGGATGCCGTTGGCGTGGCTGCACCTTCTGCGACTACTATGGCGACGTGAGTGCCGACCCTTATGAGGTCAATAGAGCTGTGTTGGAGCGGGTTACGGGACGGTATGGGGTGCTCGATATAATCAACTCCGGCTCGGCTATGGAACTCGACGAGAGGACTCTCCAACTGATTTCGCAAGTTGTTCGGGAGCGACATATCCACACCATCTGGTTTGAGGCCCACTATCTCTACCGCCACCATTTGGCTCGGTTTGCCGAGCGATTCGCCCCTGCCGAGGTGAAGTTCCGCTGTGGCATTGAGAGCTTCGACGGGAGGGTGCGTAGGGCTTGGAATAAGGGCGTGGGCGAGGATGTTAGGCCCGAAGATGTGGCCCGCTATTTCCGAGGTGTATGTCTGCTCGTTGGGGTGGAGGGACAAAAAAGAGAGCAAATCCTTAGGGATGTTGCTCTCGCTAGTGAGTTGTTCGACTATTATAGCGTCAATCTATTCTGTCCCAATAGCACATCTGTGCGCCGCGATGATGAGCTTGCTCGGTGGTTTGAGAGTGAGCTTGCCCCTGCTCTCGACTCCGACCCCAAGGCCGAAGTCCTTGTTGAAAATACCGACCTCGGAGTGGGGTAGTGCGCTTGGAGGTGCGCTATTCTTGCTGCTGCGACAGCTTAGCACCTCTGCGCCAGATGATTATGCCGTTGATAGAGTTGATGGTGTACATCGAGTATTTTATCAGCATCAGTCCGCCCACCATCTCGCCCTCGGCCATAACCACAGCCCACAACGCCACGTTCAGAAGGTTGCCCGCCAACCAGAAGAACCACTGCTCCCAGAAGGCTAAGGTCATAAGTATCTGACCAATGATAAATACGGTGGTGATGAAACCATCTTTCAGGGGTTGCCCGGCGTCGGTGTAGTGACCCAAGATGTAGGCCAGAAGGATTGTGCCTGCCGCAGTACCAACAATTGCCAAGATAAGGTGCAGGGGGCGCATCGAGCGGGTCGTCACCTTCGACTTATCCGACAAATCTTTGCGCTTGCTCCACGCCAAGTAGCCCACCACCTGCATTGGCAGATAGTAGAGTGCGTTGAGTGCTGCCTGACCGTAGTTGCTGGTCTGGAAGGCGATTATGGCGTAGAGGCTGACGTTTACGGCGCTGAATAGAAAATTCCAGATGCTACGCTTTGCGCTCAGCACCGTGCCCGTAACGCCCATCATCAGAGCTATCGTGCCCAGAAGCTCAAACTTCTTCATTATGAGCGAGTAGGCCAACGCGGATAGAATCGTGATGAGGATTATGGCAATATCAAACGGCCTGAGTGTAGATTGTTTTTTGGTAGTCATTTGCTTTCGATGTTTGTGTTTGATTATTGCAAAGATAGGTATCTTTTCTGATACCCACACCAAAACGCACCGAAATTTTCCATTTTCAATTTTCCATTATCCATTTGTACTTGGGTGTCTTTTTTATTAAAAGATGGACAATTTATCCCCCTCGACATATTTTGAAATCTGATAATTTTTCTCTACTTTTGGTATTGATAAATTCTGTCTACTAACACGACCTTTTTTGACATGAAAAAACCATTTCTCCTTTTGTGTTGCTTGGTGGTTGCTTTTACAGCCATGGCATCGAAAAATTTGTATTGTGTAGAGGGAGCTTCGGTCCTAAATGTTAGAGCCAAGTCTTCTACTTCTGCCCCAATATTGGGCACGTTGAAAGAGGGAGAAAGAGTTGAAGTTTCCTGGGTTGACGAAGGCGGATGGGCTGAGATTCTTTACCAAGGAGATTTTGGCTATGTGTCGGCGAAGTATATTCGTAAGTTGGATAGGAAGGAAGCATCGAAATTGGACTTGTCTGGAATAGAATGTGTTGAGGGTGGCTTCTTTGCAAAGTTGGAATTTATAGAAGATAGGTTTGATAAGGCTGAATTACATACCAATTGGACCTTGTTTATCATCATCCCGCTGATTATATTGCTTTTCGTTTTTATAGAAGAGTGGGAAGATCGTTATTGGCTGTTTATGATTCTTATGTTTGTGCTGACACTTTTTGAAATTTATTATGCTTTGGGTGTAAATGCATTTGATTGGCAAGCGTTTCTGAATCCATTCTGGTGGTCGATAGTAAGAGTTGTTTTGGAATTGGTGATAAATGTCGTTTATGTGATTTTTATGGCAATGCAATTTTATACATATTTTATTGTTGAAAAACAGCGATATGGTATTCTTAATATGCTTCCAATTTTTTTGATGATGTTCTCACTTTTTATAATGGCGGTACTTGATTGTTCAGATGAAGCTGTCTTGTGGGTTGTTGTTTCAGTGTTGGCATTGCAAGTGATCTTATTGTTTGTTAAGGATGTAAAAAGATCTTATAAATCATTACTGCTGAGAATGATTGGAGCGTTTATATATCCTTTATTGTATGTGATTACAACCCTCAATTTATGCGTTTATACTTATAAAGCGATAATCATGGCTCTAACGGTGATTGTGGTAGTTGCACTCGTAGGTCTTCTTGTGTCGTTTATAGGTAGTGGTAGCGGCAGCGGCAGTAGTAGTGAAAGTGGTAGTGAAAGTAGTGGTGATGATGCTGAAATTTGGCGTGCAACTGAAGGCCCTTCTGGTAGACAACTAGATATAGGAAAATTATATCGTCATGGTGTGGGTATAAATGGTAGATTTATTAATCCGGGTGAATTTCTTGCGGATAATGGTGAACTATATCGTAGGGATTCTGACGGCTGGCATAAAGTGTAAAATTTGATTATTATATCAAAGGTGTAACAATCCCCAATTCCCCAGTTAAATAATTTAACAGAGCTTCCACCCCTCAAAAGTACCACAAATTCTAGATGATTTCAAGAGTTCTAACTGTATTGAATTCCAAATCCCCAATCTCTTGTAGATTTAGATTTTTGTGCTACCTTTGATATAATAATAGGTTTTTTGTGCCCACCACATTCCTCCGAAGAGTGTGCAGAACTTGGCGTTGTGCCACACAAAAAAGCGAGCCGAAATCCTCGGCTCGCCAAATTACTATTTACTATTTACCAACTACTCGTTGAAGTCGTAGCCCTCGATATTGTCTGCATATTCGCACCAATACTCGGCTGTTTTGTATGCCTCCACACTCTCGCTGGGCACATAAATCCTGGGCATAGTAGAATGCGTAAACTCGAACATAAAACTATTTCCCGCCGGAGGAGTGGTTGGTTTGCAATATACCTCCATACCAGGCGCAGAAAATGAGAATGCACTCTCTCCAATCAAGGTAACACCACTGCCAATGGTAAGCGTGTGTAATTGCCAACATCCACAAAATGCCTTATCTCCAATCCAAGTAACGCTATCTGGAATGGTAATGGTAAAAATAGGCAAATAGCAGAATGCTGCTACGTCAATTCCCTTAACACCGTTGCCAATGGTTATGCTCCAAAGTCTCTCACAACCAGAGAATGCATCCTCCTCAATAAAACCAACACTATCTGGAATGGTGATACTTTCAAGCTCTCTGCATTGGTTAAAAACCCCACATCCTATTGTACCAACATTTTCAGGAATGGTGTATTCTTTAACTCCTGCTGGGGCGAAAGCTCGGAGAGTACTATAAATCTCAACAAGACACCTGCCGTCTTCCGAGGCAAAGTTTCCCTTAAACTCTTTAAGCTTGGGGCAATCTCGGAAAATATTATTATGACATAATTCCTGCACACTGTAAGGAATAGAAACGCTTTCGAGGTTTGTACAGCCATTAAATGCGCCCTCTCCAAATGAGGTAACACCTTCGGCAATTG
>JAGBVY010000136.1 GCA_017630115.1 Tidjanibacter sp.
CAAAATCGGGGTCGTAATTTTTTTCAAAAAATCGGGTAACAACGGGCAAAAACCACCCCCAAAACAGCGTCAAATCGCAACTCACTGACAATCAACAACATAGCCCCACGATGAGTGTGGTGGGAAAGAATAATTGAAAATGGCATCTGATTATCAGGTAGTTACAAACCCACTATGAGTTGTCATTTAAGGCCAAAATCATAGCATTTCACTTTCAATTATCGTATCTTTGCAAATATGAGAGACTACAATTTACCATTCTATCTGCGTCGTTGGTTTATCAACACCCTATTTGCGCTTGTTGGCACACTGGCTGTGACAACCATCACGCTTGGCACCCACAACTATTTGGTGTGCAAACGACTTGGCGAGATTGCAGCAAAGGTCAATGTGGCCAACGCCGAGGGGCTCGAAGAGATTAGGGCCTACTCGCCCAGCCTAATGCTTCCCGAAACCAAGGCTCGCCACAGCCTGCTCCACTCTTGCCTACTCTTCAAGAGTGGCGAACGCATCGCCTCCGACAGCATCATTGCCCCCGCAATGAAGTTCTACAAAACTGCGGGCCAAGATCGCGAGCGCGCACACGCACACTACTATTATGGCAACATCCTGCTGAATCAGCAGAGGGGCGACGAAGCCTACAACGAATTCCTAATTAGCTCGGCTCTTGTACCAAAAGAAGATCTCTATCTGACGGGGCAAGTGTCATACTATTTGGGATTCATATTTAGGTACTCTAAGAACTTTGCTCTTTCTGAAAAATATCTGCGCCAATCCATTGAGAGTTTTGAGGCTATCGACCACAAGACCAATGCCACACTGGCCTACGAAGAGTACGCTTCGCTCTGCGCCGAAACTTGGAGGTATAAAGAGGCCGCAGAGATGGCCAAAAAGGCTGATGATTACTACACCTCGGTGGGCGAGATGGAAAAAGCGTGGGATTTTAGGATATACTATCACTTCAATTGGGCACTTCACACAGGTAGCTACAAGGAGGCTGTGGCAGAGATGGAGAAAGTGTTGGATGAGTGGGGTTGGGATAATGCCAACTACGACGCTTGTCGCTTCTATTTTCGCATCTGCACACTGGGCGGCGAGACGGTCAAAGCCCGAAGAATGCTTACAAGATTGGAGTCGGAACCCATTTGGAACGACACAGCTCGCGTCAGCCACCAAGATAGCTATATGTCGCGACTCAACTATATGGAAGGCAACTACAAGAAGGCCTACGACCTCCTGAGCAACGCTTGGGACACATCGGCAAGAGATTACTATTTACGCGACACAGAGCAGGCTCTAATAAGTAATTTCTTCAACCACTACACCCAAGAGTTCATAAAGGTAAACAACAAGCTCTCCCGACAGAAAAACACCTCTAAGATTCTAATAATCTGCTTGTTGATTACTGCTGTGGGTAGTGTAGTAGCAATAGGGCTTGCGCGAGGTCGTCGCAAAAAACTGATGATAAACAGTAAGGAGATTGAGCAACTTCGTGAGTCGCTCGGAATGGTGTTCGACAGTTCCAAAGCCAACTACGAGTCGCTTACCCAACTTATAGTTGCTATTGATAGCATCCAAAGTCGCCCCGAAAAGGCGGTTGAGCTGCTTCGTTCCTACATTACGCAGGACTATCACTATGTTAAGTATATTTTCGAGAGTATCAATACCAAGTACAACAACTTCTTCAAAGAACTTGGCAAACGTTACTCCGAGCTTAACGAAACCGATCTTTGGTTATGTGCGCTCATTGTTGAGGACTACACACTATCCGCTATTTCGTTCATCCTTAACTACACCAATTCACATTCGGTGCATAACCGAATAACAAACATACGCAGGGTTATCGGCATATCGGGCGGATTATCGACAAAAGTGGCTCTCAAAGAGGCAATTAGCTGTTACACAGAGAGTTGTGTCAAAACCAACACCTCCACACAGACACCCCCGCAGGGGCAAAACGAAAACCACTGATAATCAACAACTTAACCCAACTATGAGTCTCATGGTAAAGAATAGTTGAAAATGGTATCTGATTATCAAGCAGTTACAAACCCACGATGAGTTGCAAATGAACGCCAAATTATTTGTTTTAAGAATATCACATTATTAACTTTGTAAAGCAAACTAACTATGAAAAGAGCTCTTTTATTGATGGTTGCAATTTTGGCTTGTGGCGCTATGTATGCCCAGAACGATCAAGGTGGCGGTGGCCGAGGCGATGCCGGTGGCGGTGGCGGTATATTGCCCCCTCCCGGCGGCGGAACACCTCTAACTTTAAGGGCTATTGTAGATGCCGAGCTGGATGAGGAGATGGGTGTAATCAACGTTGTCTTCCACGAGGATATTGGCGTGGCGACAATCGTGCTTACCTCCGAGAGTGGAGCTGTGGTGATGGCCACAAGTTTTGACAGCTCCTCGGAATGGTTGATGGAGTTGGAGGCTCCCGACCAAAGTGGCTACTACACTCTTAGGGTCTGCGCTACCGCCTATGAGATGAGTTGCCAATTTTGGATACCGTAGCCATACCTATATTTATATAATATAACGTGAGCCTCGTGCGGAAGCGGATGTTCTGGGAGTTATGCTCGCCAAAACTCGCACCGCCAACGCTGATATGGGTAGGAGTTAGTAAAGAATCCCTTGCCTCTGGGCGGTATGGCCCAGAGGCAGGGTGAAATAGCATAATTTTTGAGCCTATGGAGATAGAATATATCTTCGGCGTGGAGTAGCCCCACTGTTGCTACGCCCACGCCGCGTAGCTCGGTCCGCGCTGCGTCACTCACTCGGATAAGCATACTACACCAACTAATTAATTGAGCCTGATATAGATAATGAGCTAGACGAAACTCCCGATGATCACCTCGAATTTGAGATACCCGACATTGTATACTACGAAGAACGAACCTACATAACAAAGACATACGAACCACACGATGGACTTGTGCGTCAAAAGGATTCGGAAATACCCTCCGGACTGGGACGAAATATTACCAACATTTCAATTCCCAATGTTAATCACATGTCAATGAATGCCAGTGAACAGATTCAAGACATTCTCAACGAAGCTTTGAATTTGGGAAATTTCGGCTCGGCATTTCAGTATACAGCGGAATAATTAAAATTTTGAATTATGAAGACAAGGTATATGTTAATTGTTTTGGCGCTGTGCTTGCAACATAGCTGCACCGAGCCACCCCATTGTATTGATGAGGGTAAAGTTAATAATAACAAAGACATAAATGCTTTTGACAACATATCACCATTGCTAAGCATCGAATACACAGCCACAAACACACAAGGACCAGTTCCTATATATGGTTATAACTCTTCAACGCTTTTAATTAGAACAAGCAACCCCGAAGATGGCACTCATTGTTTTGCAGGAGTATCGGTTGACGAAGAAAAAGTTGTGTGGACTCTTCCAAATTTACACTCCAACCATTTTTTCCGAGCTGATGGTTATATGAAAGACAATCTTTTTGTGGTTATGGGCACTAATCAACAATATGAAGACCCCAATAATGCCACACTATATTGCTATGACATCAACACCCAAACAATTGTTTGGAGTAAAGATTTTTGGCAGTATCCACGTAGTTGGTGCGGAGTGGTGGGACACGATGAGTTTTGCTACCATTACGAAAATCGAATTGATGACTCTCTTTTGATAAAAACAAACATACGCACAGGAGAGAGTGTTGTTTTGTATAAGACCCCGTCTTATTACGCACCAACTGGAACTAATCCTACAATTGCCACATATGGAGGTAATCAGTATATTGTCTTTTATATGTGGGATTTGCGCAAAACAAATGAGGAACAAAACGTTGTTATAAGTGTTTACAACATTACCGACAATAAGCTAACATACCAAGACTATCTGCCATCTATTCAAGTGTTAGGTATTTGTGTAAGTCAGCCCAAAGACGATGTTGTCTACATTAACCATGGTCACATTATGCATTGTTTTAACTACGTTGAAGGTAAGATTGTTTGGAGTAAAGGAGGTTTTGATTATGATTTAGTCCCTGAATTAATTGTATTGGATGATGGCAATGTTCTTAGGGTCGCTCACGCTGAAATGTCCTATGTAAATGGCAAAAACGGCAGTGTGCACTGGGACATAAGATATGACGAAACTTATAATGACTACGAAGGAACGTTTGATTTCCTTCCCATGTGGACATTTGTTCACAATAATCTTATATATCAGAGTTACGATGCTAATATTATTGAGGTGCGTGACACGCAAAGGGGAACATTCATGGGGTCAATAAAATATGAAAAACAGCGCTTCAAGCCCAATGTGCTCCCATTAAAGGGTGTTGATGGTTATTATGTGGCAACATCCAACGAAATCATCAAGCTCCCCTATGTAAATTATTAACTCTGGCTCTAGTAGTTCGGAGTCGTACTATGATTTCTGGCTTAGAATGGTTACTTATGTTTGGCCAAACTAAATAGTTTTGTATGTTCATTAAAATTAGTAAAAGATGAAAAGAATTATAAGGTATATTGCTCTTGTTTCAATAGCAACATTCGGTGTTAGTTGTCAGCAGGTTATGGATGACCTTGATTCAATGGCTCCTTATAGAGAATCATTTATTGATCAATATTGGCAAATTACCGACACGGTAGATAATTCGGAACTGGTCTTGTTCTACGGAGAACTACAACTAAGAATTTCTGTCAATAAAGAACTCATTGCGGATGTTGACGGTTCAACCCAAGAACTTGTAGATAATCACAAACTTCTAAGTCAGCAATTTGGGGACACTTCTTACAACAGAAGAACTACTCCCGGAATTGACAGCGCAATCGCAAACTCTTTTATGTCAATAGAAATCACTAGCGACGCTGCTTTTGATGAGAATCACCCGGCAGGCAGCAGCCTTTCGGACATTGTTTGTTGGCGATGGGCATCGTGGTTACCATATATACAAAGTGGCTACAACGATGATTGGTTTGTCTATGGTGCACCAACCAAAAAGCCTCTGCGCGAATTGGCAGTTGCAGACCTAACATTATTGCAAGATAGTGATTTCTTTACCTTCATATTCCCAAACACACCTACTCTTGCAACCCAACACAACTTCACCATTACAATGACAACCGTAGAGGGTGAGGAGTACGAGTATATTGTGCCTGTGGACTTCAACACACCAAAGCAGTAGTAATAAACGTAGCTACAACATAGCAGAGTCCCAAAAACAGAGCGAGGGTGGAGCAACAACACGGCTCCACCCTCGTCTTTCCATTCACACCATCAAAGGCTACTCCTCCGACTGAGAGGCAATAAGTTGTTCGTAGTCCTCCATTGAGCGGCGGATGACATCGTGGGCCACATCGGCACCATAGATGCTCACAAACCTCATCCTCTGAGTATTCTCGCCGGGAATGTCCTTATAGGTGGTGAAATAGTGTATCAGGCGGCGCACAATGCGCGTGGGGAGCTGCTCTATGTCGGTCATATCGCCATATATAGCGTCGTTCTTCAACACAGCAATAATCTTATCGTCGGCCTGATTGTGGTCCAAAAGGCGCAATCCGCCAATAGGACGCGCCCTAACCAATATGTCGCCGTGGGTGACATCCTTCTCCGTCAGCACGCACACATCCAGAGGGTCGCCATCGCCCTCCACATCAAACCTCGCAAGCGCCTTATTACTCAGCTCCGCCATACGCTCGGCGCAATAGGTGCGAGGTATGAAACCATAGAGTGAAGGAACAATGTTCGAAAACTTCTGAGGACGGTCCAACGACAAGTAACCACTCGCCTTATCAACCTCATACTTAACCGTATCGGTGGGCACAATCTCTATGAAGGCCCTAATCTCGTCGGGCGTACCGGGGTCGATACCGTGCCACGGATGCGCTTTGTGAAGTTTGCTAAAATCCATAATTATCTCTCTCTTTTTGCTTGGGTTTACATTTTGTTTACAGCCACAGCCACGCCTATCCCTACAACGCCCTACTATCGAGCATTGACAATCTCCTTAATCTCATTGATGATGCCTCGGGCCAAGCGCTCAGCCGAATCCTCGTCGCGACTCTCGGAGTAGATGCGAATGATAGGCTCGGTGTTGCTCTTACGAAGGTGGACCCATTCGGTGGGGAAGTCAATCTTCACACCGTCGATGTCGGTAACGTTGTAGTCGGTGTAGCGGTTGAGCATAATGGCCAACACCCTATCGACATCAATATCAGGAGTGAGCTGAATCTTGTTCTTCGAGATGTGGAACTGGGGGTAGGAGGCCTTCAACTCACTCACCCTGCATCCCTTATGTGCTAGCAGCGAGAGGAACAATGCCACACCCACAAGCGCATCGCGACCATAGTGCAACTCGGGGAAGATGACTCCACCGTTGCCCTCGCCGCCAATAACAGCGCCCGTCTCCTTCATCTTGGCCACAACATTGACCTCGCCCACAGCCGAAGCCGCATAGCTTCCGCCATAGCGCTCGGTCACCTCGCGCAAAGCACGAGTGGAGGAGAGGTTCGACACCGTATTGCCACCGCCACGACGCGAAAGGATGTAGTCGGCACAAGCAACAAGCGTATATTCCTCGCCAAACATCTCACCATCCTCGCACACCAATGCCAACCTGTCCACATCGGGATCGACCACAATGCCCAAATCGGCCCTCTCACGAGCCACAACACTGCAAATCTCCGTAAGATTCTCAGGTAGAGGCTCGGGGTTGTGGGCGAAGTTGCCCGTAGGCTCGCAGTTTATCTTAACCACCTCAACACCAAGCTCTTCGAGCAGTGCGGGGATAACTGTGCCACCAACCGAATTGACAGCATCGACAACCACTTTGAAGTGGCGAGCCTTGATGGCCTCAACATCTACATCGGCCAAAGCCAACACCGACTCAATATGCTCCCTATCAAACGAGCTGCGCTCTACAACGTGGCCAATGTGGTCAATCTCGGGATAGCTCCAATCATTCTGCTCGGCATAGGCCAACACCTTCTTGCCCTCGGCGTCGGTGAGGAACTCGCCAGCCGAAGTGAGCAATTTCAGGGCGTTCCACTGTTTGGGGTTGTGGGAGGCGGTGATAATGATACCACCACTGGCACCACGAGAGGTGACAGCCAACTCCGTACCCGGTGTGGTGCAAAGACCCACCGACACAACATCCACTCCGCAACCAAGCAGAGTACCAATGACAACATCCTCAACCATCTCGCCCGACAGACGAGCATCCCTACCAACCACAACTTTCAGATGTTCCTCGGGTTGCTGCTCGCTAAGAAAACGAACATAGGCGGTGACAAATTTGACAATATCAAGCGGAGTGAGGTTGTCACCAACACATCCACCAATAGTACCTCGAATGCCGGAAATTGATTTAATTAGTGTCATAAATACGATTTTGGAAAAGTTTACTTTCTATATCAACCACAAATATACAATTATTTTTGTACTTTTGTAAAGCACAAACGACAACAATTTAACCATAAAAAACAATATGAAAAGAAATCATCTCTTATTTGCCGCCCTGTTGGCGCTCATTTTCGTCAGCTGCCAAGGCAACAACTCCGCATCCAAACAAGAAGACAGCTATGTGGTTATCCTCTCTATGGACGCCTATCGCCACGACCTCTCAACACTCTACGACACCCCAACACTCGACTCCATAGCCAATGTTGGCGTCTATTCCAAGGTGAAACCCTGCTTCCCTAGCAACACCTTCCCCAACCACTACTCTATGGCCACAGGTCTGCACCCCGACCACCACGGCATCGTAAACAACAGTTTCTACGACAAGAGCTTGGGGCTCTCCTACTCTATCGGTAACGATGAGGCCCGCGTCAATCCCGACTTCTACAAGGGTGAACCTATTTGGAACACCGTCGAGCGTCAGGGTCAGATAGCCCACGTCTATACTTGGGTGGGTGTTGAAGCCCCCTATGAGGGCGGTTTCCCCACCAAATACCTCATCTACGACGAGAATCGTTCGCGCAAGGAGCTTGCCGACCACGTTTTGGCAGCCCTATGCAACCCCAATGTAGAGGAGATTCCCAACCTTACGATGTGGTATTTCGACGAGCCCGACGCCGTGGAGCACCGTTATAGCCCCACCTCGGAGGAGACCCGCGCCGTTGTTGAGGACATCGACGCCGTACTGGCCTACTTTATGCGCGAAGTGCGTAAGTCGCCCGTCTATGACAAGCTCAACTTCATCTTCACAGCCGACCACGGTATGACCGAGCTCAACCCCGACAAGTACTTCAACATCTACCCCCTTATCCCCGGCAAAGCTAAATTCTTCTTCAACTCCAACCCCCTCACCCTCGAACCCACCCCAGAGGATATAGAGGCGGTCTATACCACTCTGAAAGCCCACGAAGAGGAGGGTCACTACCGTGTATGGCTGCGCGAGGAGCTGCCTGCCGAGTTCCACTATGGCACCTACACCGACCGCATACAGCCCATTGTATTGCAACCCGAGACTGGTTGGAAGGTGGTCTATCACGAAAAGACTGGTTGGGGTCGCCCACGCGCCAAGGCCTCCTCACACGGTTTCGACCCCGAGCACCCCGATATGCAGATGGCTTTCTTTGCTTGTGGCCCTGCCTTCAAGAAGGGTTATGTTCACGATGTGACATTCCGCAACCTCAACAACCACCTCATCATCGCACACATTCTTGGCATCGACCCCGCCGAGAACAACGACTGCACTTGGGAGGACATCAAGGGATTGTTTGTTAAATAGCCCAACAGCCAAACATATTTGTGGGGCAAATTTGGCACAAAATGTGCCGCACCACAACCACAACCACAAGTTCAACCCGCAAATACAGAGTAAAATATGGTTGCTATCTCGCTGATTATAGCCACCTACAACGGAGCTAAAAAGCTTCCGATGGCGCTCGATTCACTCACCCAACAAACCCTCGACAAGGAGCTCTGGGAGGTGATTGTTGTCAATAACAACTCCTCGGACAACACCGCCGAGGTGGTTGAGAATTTTGCCAAAGCCCACCCCGAAATAAGCCTGAAACTGGTGGATGAGCCCCAACAGGGACTCTCCTACGCACGCAACAGGGGTATTGACGAGGCCAAAGGCGACTACCTCGCCATCATCGACGACGACGAGATTGCTTGCCCCGGATTTCTGCGCGAGTATTTCGAGTTTCTCGATACCCACCCCTACATCGTGGCTGCGGGCGGACGCATCGTGCCCCACTACCCCAACAAACCTCCTCGTTGGCTCTCGCGTATAACCGCACGCCCCATTGCCGGCACTCTCGACTTGGGCAAGGAGATTAAACCCTTCCCCGAAGGCAAGTATTTCGGCGGAGGCAATATGTGCCTAAGGCGCACAGCCATAGACTATTATGGCAAATTCAACACCAACCTCGGAAGGCGTGGCAACCGACTGCTTGGAGGTGAGGAAAAGGAGCTTTATATGCGCTACTATGCCTCGGGCGAGGATATCTACTACCTGCCCGGCGCAGAAATCAAACACGTCATTAGCCCCGAAAGACTCACCAAACCCTACTTCAAGGCTGTTTGCTACCGCATTGGTCAGAGCGAACGAATCCGCACCCTCGGCATTAGTCCCAAGGCTTTCCGCAAAAGAATTGGTGCAGAGCTGTTTAAGTGGTGTGCCACTATCGCCATCGGCCTCTTCTATCTCATCACATTCCAGTGGCCAAAAGCTCAGTATCTGGTGATTATGCGCCGACAAATCTCGCGTGGCCTGAAAGATGCCAACATAGACAAAGACCTATAAAACAACACGTTATGACCCAAAGTCACCATACAGAAATACTCTCTACCTCAACAGCCGAACTCATCCGTCGCTATGGCGAATTTGATTCGGAGGGTTTCCTCAAATCGTTCTACATCATCAACGAGGAACTGATTGGCGCAATCCGCAATGCGAGCCAATGGCTCAAAGAGGGATTCTGGGCCAACGAACACCTTAGCGAGGAGTGGGAGAAAGAGAATCCCTGCGACAACTGCCCCGACAAACCGAGTTGTGGCATAACTTGCCGCCGCAAACACTCATTTGACAAGGTGGTTTATGGAGGATTACTGTGCGGCAACAGCCCTGTGGCTTACAGGCTATTTTGGGAGAGTGACGACGTAGAAAACAAGGTACATTTTAAGGTACGTTTGCAGGGTGAAAACGAGCTTGTTTTCTCTCGTGACATCGGCCACGCACCAGGTGCAATTGAATTTGGCCGATATGGCTTAGTTAGAATCGAGCGCAACAAGATTGTCTTGCCACCTTGGAGCGCAGCTCTCTACAAGATGTTTGTTCGCCACCCCAAAGGATTCCCTCTATCGGCATTGGCAAGAGAGCTAAGAGGCGAATTTATAGGCATATATAGAACGCTGTCAGGTTCAGAGGTTAAAACAAACAAACTAAGAGAGCAACTACATTCCCCACGCCTAAGCCACATACTCAACAACAAACTCTCCGAACTAAACCTCCTGCTAAGAGACCACGAAGTGAGAGAGGATTTTATTCCTCGGGCCGATAAATATAAGTCCAACAACAAACCCTACTACATCCCCTATATTTCGGAGTAAAACAAGGTACGTTTTTGCAAAAACAAGGTACATTTAGAACAACAAAAGGCGAGAATAATCTCGCCTTTTGTTGTTCATCAAAAACCAATCTCGCCTAACGACGTTTTCGCAACTGGCGCACAGCCCTTCGACTACCATTTTCGGGCTCGCTGTTGAGCCTCTCTTGTAGAGGCCACCATACACCCTTGTTGTCATAGGAGCCAACCATCTCGAAGTCGAGTTGTTTGAGCCTTAAATCGGCCGACTTGACTCGGATTTTCACCCTGTCGCCAAGCACAAACTTGCGACCCGAGCGCGTACCAACAGCTGCATACTCCTCCTCGTCGAAGGCATAGAACTCATCGGAGAGGTCGCGCATAGCCACCATACCCTCAATGTGGGTCTCCTCCAACTCCACATAGAGTCCCCACTCGGTAACACCACTAATTGAGCCCTCAAACTCTTGGCCGATGCGCTCCTTCATAAACTCAACCATCTTATATTTCACCGAGGCACGCTCGGCCTCAGCAGCCCTTGCCTCCATCTCGCTAGAATGTTCACAAAGTTCCTCAACAACCTCACTATCAACCGAATGGCCACCATCGAGGTAGTGGGCCAATAGGCGGTGAAGCATCATATCGGGATAGCGTCGGATGGGCGAAGTAAAGTGGGAATAGTAGGGGAAAGCAAGTCCATAGTGGCCGATATTTTCGGTAGAGTAGTATGCCTTCTGCATTGTCCTAACCGCCAAAATAGAGACCACATTCTCCTCGCTCTTGCCCTTGATTTGCCCCATCAGGGCATTCATCTGATTGGCCACCTCGCGCCCCTTGCGAGCGTCGAAATAGTAGCCAAATTTGAGTATGAAGTTTGCAAAACGAGCCAATTTTTCGCCATCGGGCTTGTCGTGGACACGATAGACAAACGTCTTGGCTCTACCATTCTTACCCTTTTTACTACCAATAAACGCTGACACAGAGCGGTTTGCGAGCAACATAAACTCCTCTATCAACTGGTTAGCCTCCTTCTGCACCTTGAAGTACACACCAAGAGGTTTGCCATTCTCATCGAGAGCAAACTTAGCCTCCTCGCGGTCAAAACCGATAGCTCCTTCGGCAAAGCGTCGTTGGCGCAGTTTCTGAGCCAATCCATTGAGTGTCAGTATCTCTTGCTTGAAATCGCCCTCCTCTCCTTCAATGATTCGCTGGGCCTCTTCATAGGTGAAGCGACGGTTGGAGAGAATCACAGTGCGCCCAAACCACTCGCGCACCACCCGCGCTTCGCTATCGAGCTCAAACACAGCCGAAAAGCACAACTTTTCTTCGTCGGGACGCAACGAACAAAGCTCGTTGGAGAGGCGCTCAGGCAACATTGGGATAGTCCTATCGACCAGATAGACACTTGTAGCCCTCTCGCGAGCCTCCTGCTCTACAAGCGAACCCTCTTTTACATAGTGAGTTACGTCGGCAATATGGACACCCACCTCAACATTGCCACTATCGAGCGTGCGGAACGACAAAGCATCGTCGAAATCTTTGGCATCGGCGGGGTCGATTGTAAAAGTAACCACATCGCGGAAGTCACGACGAGAGGCATACTCCTTCTCGGTAATCCTATCGGAGATGCGCTCAGCCTCCTCCTCAACCTCACGAGGAAAGTCGTAGGGAAGTCCAAACTCCGCCAAAATAGCGTGCATCTCGGCAGTATTATCTCCCTCTTTACCAAGCACTTCCACCACTCTGCCAGTGGGACACTTACTCTCGGCCTCCCACGAAATTATGCGGGCAACAACCTTGTCGCCATCGGCAAGTTTATCCACCCCCTTGTCGATGAAAATATCGACAGGCATATTCTTAGAAACCACCCTAACAAAGGCGTGGGAGCGCGTTTTCTCAACCACACCAACGTAGTTGCGCTCCGCCCTCTCAACAACCTCAACTATCTGACCCTCAGGGTCGCCCGAGGCACGGCGGCGCACAATCGCCACCCTCACTTTGTCGCCATCGAGAGCTCGCGAGGCATTGCGTTTATCGACGAAAATATCTTTGTCGGCACCCTCAACCACAACATACAAACTGCCCGAGGCCAACATCTGCACATAACCCTCAACGGTTGGCAGCGCTCGTGCAGCAAGACGAAACGTAGAGGCCGAAGTTGCCTCCACAACGCCTTCCTCAACCATCTGATAGACAATGGCTTTGGTTTGGTAACGCCCTTCGCGATCGGCACCACCGCTCTGCGCCGCGAGAGTTTTCAGCGCAAACTTGCGCGACGGGAACGAGCGGAAAAGCTGCATAATTACAGCTGCTCTATCGTTGCGAGGGCCACCTTTGGCGCCTCTTTTGGTGCTCTTTTTCTTTCCTACTTTTGCCATTTTCCTTTGATTTTCAACTATCTTTCTACAAAGATAACCTACAAATATAGTAATTATTGTCTGCTCTTTTCATTTGGGGACAAAAAAAAAGAAGGTCTGCTTTGTTTGCAGACCTTCCAAAAATTAGTCGGGGTGACTAGATTACCTCGCTACGAGCCACACAAGATGGCTATACGCTCGGTGATCGTAGGTCGGAAGCCAAACAAAGCAATAGCCCTCCTTGCAGTGCAAGGGCTTTTTATTATAAGGCCCGCCTTC
The DNA here is from genome assembly GCA_017630115.1 of Tidjanibacter sp. Taxonomy (GTDB): domain Bacteria; phylum Bacteroidota; class Bacteroidia; order Bacteroidales; family Rikenellaceae; genus Tidjanibacter. The sequence goes on from JAGBVY010000136.1 coordinate 13,164, forward strand.
GTGCAAACACGGGCGGCCATTATAACAAAAAGCCTCCAATCTTGCGATTGAAGGCCTTTGCTTTTAGTCGGGGTGACTAGATTCGAACTAGCGACACCACGCCCCCCAGACGTGTACTCTAACCGGGCTGAGCTACACCCCGAACTATTCCGAAA
>JAGBVY010000137.1 GCA_017630115.1 Tidjanibacter sp.
ATCTTACGGATGGTGAACATTTTGGTCACACCGCGACCTTTGATCTGGATTACCACACCACGGAAGCTCTGGATGCGCTCTTTGCCACCCTCTTTGATTTTGTAGCTTACAGTGATGGTGTCGCCGGCCTTGAACGAGGGAACCTCCTTGGGTGCCCACATAGCCTCTTCTGCGATTCTGATTAAGTTGTCCATCTTTTTATTTAATCGATTAAAATTGTTAAAGTGGGGAATATTACGGACTCCTCTGTTCTCGTAAGAGATTCCTCCACCGGGCTGCAAAGATACATATAAAATTCAAAATTCAAAATTGTTCCAATTTTTGCAACTCCAAAACAGCTATCAAACTCTCTAACTGCACTTTAAGCCTCAAAAAACGCACTCAATTTTCTCAACTACTTTGAATTTTCGGCGGCTCTTGCAACTACAATTCGAGCCCTTTGAGCCACTCTATACGGTTGTAGTCGGTCAAATCAACCTTTATGGGGACTACGGCTATATACTTATTTTTCAGTGCCCACTCGTCGGTATCCTCGGCCTCGGGCTCGTGGTTGCAGAAACCTCCCGTGAGCCAGAAGTAATCCCTACCGCGAGGGTCTTGACGGCAGAAGAACTCCTCCTTCCAAAATCCTCGTGTCTGGCGACAGATGCGATAACCCTTAATCTCCTCGGGGCGAGCTACTGGAACATTGATATTCAGGCACAAAGGCTCAACCGAAGTCACACCCAGCATTGCAGGGATGAGCTTCTCGGCAAAGGCTATGGTTGCGTCGAAGTCGGCGTCGTGGTCGTGGTCGTCGAGCGAGAGGCCCACCGAAGGAGCTCCATAGAAACTTGCCTCAATAGCAGCGCCCATAGTGCCCGAATAGAGGACATTGATGGCGGCATTGGAGCCGTGGTTGATGCCACTGATATTGAGTGAAGGAGTAAGGCCCAACTCGGGCAGCAGCCAGTCGTAGGCCATCTTGACGCAATCGACGGGAGTGCCGTTGCACGAATAGACCTTAATGTGGGGCTCGTCGCGTCGGAGTGTGAGGTAGAGTGGGTCGTACATTGTTATGGCGTGGGCCTTGCCCGACTGAGTTTGGTCGGGGGCAAGGGCTATAACGTCGCCAAACTTGGCAGCACACTCTACAATCTGATTGAAACCTTTGGCTCTGTAGCCGTCGTCGTTGCTGATAAATATAATTGGTCGTTTCATTGTCTTAGAGTTAATTGACCACAAAGATAGGTTAATTTGGCAAAATACGAAAGCCCTTAGAGGGGTGATAGAGTTTTTTGGCGCAAGGTTTGCAATCGCTTAGGGGAGTAAAAAAACTTAATACAAAGAAAAACTAATTTTCATACGCCTATGAAATGCCACATTTTTACTATTCTACCACTTCTCCTTGCGCTGTTGAGCGGAGGGTGTAAGCGCCACTCTGCCACCACAGAGAATATGCCCACACCTCGGGTGGAGGTAGCGCGCGTGGTGAGCGAGAGGGTGGTTGTGCCAATGAGGTTTCAGACCCTGCTCTACTCCAACTACGACGCCACAATTCAGCCTCGTGTGAGTGGTTACCTACTCTCGAAAGAGTTTCAGAAAGGTATGCCCGTAGAGCAGGGGCAGGTACTGTTTAGGCTCGATGCCCACCCCATTGAGTTGGAGGTTGTATCCAATCGTGCCGCACTTGCCTCGGCCAAGACTGCTCTTGCAGAGGCCGAAAACAACTACCGACGAGCCGTTCCTCTGGCCCGCATTGAGGCCATAAGCCAAAGTGCGCTCGACCAATACAAGGCGGCCTATGCCTCGGCCCAAGCGGGAGTGGAGCTTGCCGCCTCGCAACTCGACGAGTCGCTCTTGCAACTGAGCTACACCACCATAACCTCGCCCATAAGTGGCATAATAGACGACACGGGCGCAACTATTGGCGACTGGGTGGGTGTGGGAACAAACTACTCCATCTTGGCCAGCGTGTCGAACATCGACGAGATTGGTGTCCACATCCCCATATCGTTTGCACGCTACTATCGTCTGCGAGAGGCACAGGGCAAAACGGGGGCTGCCTACGACAACTCCACACTCCTATCGAACATACGCCTCCACCTTGCCGACGGCACAATCTACCCCTATGAGGGTTCCTACTCCTACACTATGCGCGATGCGGGCGACCAGAGTGGCTCGATTGTCATTGTGGCCTCCTTCCCCAACCCCGCAGGAGAGCTGAAAGTGGGTCAGTCGGCAGTGGTAGTGGCCGATGTGGGCTCGCCCGAGGGTGCGCTGCTTGTGCCACAAAGTGCGGTGGTGCAGACCCTCAACAAAGCCTCGGTGTGGGTAGTCGATAGGGAGAGCGTTGTGAGGATGACCCCGGTGGTGTTGGGCGAAAAATTTGGCTCCCACTGGGTGGTGGAGAGCGGCCTCAACGGGGGCGAAATGGTGGTTACGTCGGGTGTCCAGAAGCTCCGCAGCGGCACTAAGGTTATAGCCACCACCCCCAGCTCCGCCACCCATTCCAACATCAAAGACAACAATAACGGATAAGCCCTATGGAAAAATTCTTCATCAACAGACCCATCTTTGCCATCGTCATTGCGGTGGTCATAGTCATCTTGGGCGCGCTCTCCATAGGTTCACTACCCATTGAGCAATACCCCAACATCACCCCGCCCGTGGTGGAGGTGGAGGCCACCTATGCGGGTGCCGATGCAGAGGTTGTAAACGACGCTGTGGCTACCCCTCTGGGCGAGAGCATTATGGGTGTGGGGCAGATGCTCTATATGCAAAGCACCTCGGCAGGCGACGGCTCAATGTCGCTCCAAATACTCTTCGACATCGACTCCAATCCCGATATGGACGAGGTTTTCGTGCAGAACCGAGTCGCATCGGCCTCGGCACAACTGCCTGCGGAGGTTGTCCGTCAGGGCGTTACGACTCAGAAATCACAAACAGGTTTTCTGCTTATCTATGCACTCTACGACAAGGGAGGTGTCTATGACGAGAATTTCCTTGCCAATTGGGCTTACATCAACATCCAAAACGAACTGCTGAAAATCGACGGTGTGGGCAAAGTGCAGATTATGGGTGCAGGCGAGTATGCTATGAGGGTATGGGTCAATCCCTACCGTATGGCCTTCTACAACATCTCGGTGGAGGATGTGGCCTCAGCAATCGAGAATCAGGCCACCATATTCTCGGCGGGCAAGCTCGGCGCCGAGCCTCTGGCCGAAAAGACCCCCTTCACCTACACCATAACCACCCCACCCTCGCTTTCACTTGCCGAGCAGTATGAGGGCATTGTCCTAAAAATGGACTCCAACGGTCAGAGTATCACTCTGGGCGATGTGGCCCGTGTGGAGTTGGGATGTCAGACCTATGGCACTTTTTCGAGCTTCGATGGCTACCCTGCCGCCCTTGTAGCCATCTATCAGAGTCCCGGCAGCAATGCTGTGGAGGTGGGTAGCAGTGTAAAGGAGACTATGGCCTCCATAGAGGAGCGTTTCCCCGACGGAGTGGGTAGTGCCACAGTCATCGATGCCACTGAGAGCATAGAGGAGGGTATTGGCGACATATTTGCCACAATGCTCTTCACGCTGGCGCTGGTCATTGGCGTCATCTTCCTCTTTCTGCAAGATCTCAGGGCCACACTCATACCACTGATTGCCATACCCGTATCTATTGTTGGAGCTTTTGCCCTCTTTCCGCTGCTCGGATTCTCCATCAACATCATCTCTCTGCTCGGTTTGGTCTTGGCCATTGGCTTGGTTGTCGATGACGCCATTGTAGTGGTGGAGGCGGCACAGCTGGGTGTGGAGAATGGTATGAGTCCTCGCAAGGCCACCCTGACTGCTATGCGACAGGTAGCCTCGCCTATTGTGGCCACCACAGCCGTACTGCTTGCCGTATTCATCCCTGCCACACTTATGGAAGGCATCACGGGCAAGATGTTTCAGCAATTTTCAATGGGTATATCGGTGGCTCTGGTGCTCTCGGCCTTCAATGCGCTGACCCTCTCGCCTGCGCTCTGCTCGCTCCTACTACACAAAAGCCGTCGCCCCACGCGTGGACCTCTGGCACTCTTCAACCGCCTCTACGACAGAGGTGTGGATAGCTACCTGAAAAAGACCTCCATTGTGGTGCGCCACTCGCTAAGGTCGCTGCTGCTTGTTGTGATTTTGGGCGGCGCAACACTTTGGATGTTTGGGCGTCTGCCCAGCGGTTTCCTTACCGTAGAAGACCAAGGCTACCTTATGGTCTCGGTGGAATTGCCCGACGCAGCAAGCGTGAGTCGCACAGAGGAAGCACTCAGACAAGCCACAACTCTGATTTCCACTATCGAGGGAGTCAAGCAGACCTCCTCGGTGGCAGGTTTCGACCTCATCTCGGGCGTGGCGGCAACCAATAGCGGTGTGATATTTGTCACCCTCGATGGCTACAAAGAGCGCAAACTTTCGGCCGAGCAGATAGCCTCGCTCATCAACGAGCGACTCTACTCCCTACCCGAGGGACTATTCTACGCCTTTGAGCCGCCATCGATTCCGGGCTTGGGTGTGAGCGCGGGGGTGACCTTTATGTTGCTCAATCAAGGCTCAGCAGATGTGCGCTACTTGGCCAATCAGGCCGAAGAGTTTATGGAGGCTGCACGCGCCCTGCCCGAGATTGCCTCCATTTCGACCCAGTTCGACGCCAATGTACCCCAACGCAAACTCGAAATCAACGAGCCTCTGGCGCTCCAACAAGGGGTGTCGCTCGACGAACTTCGAGAGATGCTCGGCACAATGCTTGGTGGCAACTACGTTGGCAACTTCAACCGCTTTGGGCGCCTCTACCAAACCTACATACAGGCCGATGCCGAGTGGCGACGCACCGAGGCCGACTTAGAGGGTTTCTACATAACCTCTTCCGATGGGCGTAGCATACCCATAGCACCATTTGTCACATTGCGCGACACGGTGGGCGTGGAGTATCTCACCCAGTTCAACCTCTACGACGCAATAGAGATTAGCGCCACCCCCGCCGCAGGTATCTCCTCCGACACGGCAATGAAGGCTCTGAGAGCATTGGCCAACGAGAAGCTGCCACAAGATGTGGGATTTGAGTGGAGCGGAGTAGCCTACCAAGAGGCCACAGCACAAGGTGGCACCAGCACCTACCTTTTGGCTTTGGTATTTGTATTTTTGGCCTTGGCTGCCCTCTACAACTCGTGGTCGTTGCCTATGAGTGTGCTCTTGGGCGTGCCACTGGCACTCTTCGGAGGGGTGGCTTTGGTGAGCCTAATGCACCTATTCGACCCCATCTACATAGACAATATATTTATGAAGGTGTCGCTCGTTATGCTCATTGGACTCTCGGCCAAGAGTGCCATATTGGTTGTGGAGTATGCCGACAAACGATTCTTCGACGACGGTATGGAGCTACACAAAGCTGCTGTGGAGGCTGCACGACTACGCCTTAGGCCAATCCTGATGACCGCACTTGCCTTCATCGTGGGCATACTTCCTCTGATATTCGCATCGGGAGCCTACTCTGTTGCACGCAACATTATGGGCGTAGCGCTGGTTGGAGGTATGGCCGTAGCCACCCTACTTGGTATATTCATCTACCCCGCTCTCTACTACCTGATTGGGCGCATAGCGAGATTTGAGTCAAAACGCGAAAGAAACAAACGTAAACAGTTAGAGTATGAAAAAGAGAATACATTGTAGCCCCATCCTCAAAGCCCTCCTTTGGGCCTTAGTAGCAGGAGTGTTGCTCGAAGGGTGCGCCGTAACACCTCCCGATGTGCCACCCCTCAACGCCCCCGACGAGTATATCTTCGCCCAAGAGGGCGACACGCTTGTCGTGGTGGGTGCCGAGTGGTGGGAGATATTCGGCGACACCACCCTCAACCGACTAATCGTCACCGCCTTGGAGCAGAATAAAAACTTGGCCATAGCCGCCTCCAATGTAGCACAAGCACAAGCACAGCTGGCAGCCATAAGAGCCTCCTTCGCCCCCAACATCGACATCGAGGCTGACGCCTCGGCAACCTACACCACACCCACAGGAGCCTCCAAAAAGAGCATTGTGCAGAGCTACTCGCTCCTACCGCGCGTCAGCTGGGAGGTGTCGCTATTTGGCGGAGCAAGGGCCTCCATCGAAAGTGCCAACGAGGAGTATATAGCCACCTCTTGGGGCTACCACGCCACAAGGCTCGCTCTGGAAGCACAGGTGGCAACAACCTACTTCCAGTGGTTGCAGTATGCACGTTCGTTGGAGATTTCCGAGCGCAGTTATGCCCTTCGTCAGCAGGCCCAACAAAAGGCCGACTCGCTCTTCTACTACGGCTACTCCTCGGGGGTGGACTTGCAGCAAGCACGCTCGCTGACAGCCACCGCCGCAGCCGACATACCCTCCTATCGCAGGGCTATGGTGCAGACAAACCTAATCCTCAATAGCCTGATTGGAGGTAAGCCCGAGCTGCTACCCTTACCTCCCCACTCGCGTGAGTGTGTACACTCGCTCGGGGCACAGCTCGACGGACTCTACTGCGGCCATCTGACAGCCTCACCTCTGCCTGCCTACATCCCCAGCGGACTCCCCTCGTCGCTCTTGGAGCGTAGGCCCGACATTATGGAGGCCTACCACAAAATGCTCTCAGCAGCGGCAGGGGCACAAGTTGCTCGTGCCGAGCGCCTCCCATCCATTAGCCTCACAGGCGAGGGCGGAGTACTCTCCTCCACCCTCAAAGGGCTCACATCGAAGAACCCTGCCTACTGGACTGCCGCCCTCTCTCTGACCCAGCCCCTGCTCCACTTCGGCCAACTCAAAGCCGAAGAGAAGGTGGCTGTTGAGCAGTGGCGACAAGCCTCCTACGCCTACCAGCAGACCATACTCGCTGCCTTCTCTGATGTGGAGAGCGCATTGGTGGCTATTGAGAACTACAACAATCAGGTAGAGCGCTACGTCGAACTCTTGCAGGCCAACAACAACCTCCGCACGATGACCGCTGCACTCTATGCCGACGGCCTTGCTTCGTCGCTCAATCTGATTGACGCCGAACGCAACCTCTACTCCTCGCAGCTCGACTACATTGCCCTGCTGACCGAACAACTCACCGCCTACGTCACCCTCTACAAAGCCCTCGGCGGCGGCTGGTAGAGGGAGGAGCAAAAAAGAAGATGAAAGTTGAGAGTTAGCAGTCTGCGGTCAGCTATAAGTTGTCGGTTTTTGGGGCGTATATGCCATAGAGACTTAGGTCGTAAGGGCAAAAGCCTGCATATTCCTTTGGAATAATGCCTTTTTTATGCAGAAAAGGTGGCTTTGTGAGTAAACTCACA
>JAGBVY010000138.1 GCA_017630115.1 Tidjanibacter sp.
TCCGTATCCCTTGTGAGGTGGCTCGATTCGGTGGCCATCCTTGCCAGCCTTGTGCTACTTTTTTCCCTTTCGCTCGACATCATCACTCGTCGCTCCTATGTGCTATCGCCCGGGGTGGAGGAATTGCAACTTGTTGTCTGTATGGTGTTTGTGATGGATTTTATCATCCAAACAATGCTTTCGCCCAAGCCGAGTAGGTACTTTTGGCGCAACATCCTACTGCTTTTGGTCTCCATCCCCTACCTTAATATGTTGAAGTGGGGAGGCGTAGAACTTCACAAGGGGCTCTATATTTTCTTCAAGTCGCTCCCAATGGTGCGTGGTATGGTCGGGGTCTATCAGTTTATCAAATATATAACACCCACGCGCGTGAGTGCCATAATGTGGAGCTATATTGCCCTGATTTGTCTGCTGACCTACCTTGCCTCGCTCCTCTTCTACTCCTACGAAGAGGGGGTCAATAGCTCTTTGGGCGGTTTCGATGAGGCTCTCTGGTGGGCGGGGCTCAATGTCACTACTGTGGGAGCACCAATCTTTGCTGTTAGCCCCATAGGAAAAATCCTAACGGTGATTTTGCCCGGACTTGGTATGGTGCTCTTCCCGTTGCTGACGGTCTATGTCACCCATCTTGTGGAGCGTAGTGTAAGACGTGGGTAGAAACAAAAGTAGCGCACCCTTCGGCGGATGCGCTACTATGTTTTTGTCTGGAAAAAAACGACTATGCGTTCTCCTCAGCCATAAGCTTATTGAAGCAGTGGCGACAGATGGGCTCATAGGTATCCTTCTCGCCCAACACAACGAGCTTGTCGTTTTTCGTAAGGCGGTGGGAGTGGTGGGCGATGTTACCGCAGCGCACACAGATGGCGTGTACTTTGTCCACCAATTCAGCCTTGGCCATAAGCATAGGCATAGGGCCAAAGGGTTTGCCGAGGTAGTCCATATCAAGACCGGCCACAATAACCCTCACACCCCTATTAGCAAGTGCCATACATACATCAACGATGCCCTCGTCGAAAAACTGAGCCTCGTCAATACCCACAACATCCACATCGGTTGCCATAAGCAGAATCTGCGACGACGACTCCACAGGGGTCGAGGGTATGGCGTTGGAGTTGTGTGACACAACCTCATCTACCGAGTAGCGGATGTCTATCTGGGGCTTGAAAATTTCAACTCGTTGGTTGGCAAACAGGGCTCGACGCATACGGCGTATGAGTTCTTCGGTCTTGCCCGAGAACATCGAGCCGCAAATTACTTCAATCCATCCGGGTTTGCTTGCTTCTAAAAACATATTTTGTTAGTTAGGTTTTGGGTTATTATAATCTTTATTTGCGACCACAAAAGTACATTTCCTTCTTCGACTTTACAAGTCCTTTGGGCCAATAGTTATTAACAAAATTATCATACCCCTTCTCTTGTGGCGCACACAAGAATTTTGAATTTTGAATTAAGTATTATCTACTCCACTCCAAATTCGAAGATTATGTGTCGCTCGTAGCGTTCGCCCTTGCGGAGTACTTGTGGCGGGAAGTTGGGATGGTTGGGTGCGTCGGGGTAACCCTGACATTCGATAGCCACGCCGGCATAGTCGCCATAGCGCTTGCCACCCTTGCCCATAGGGCAGCCACTGAGCCAGTTGCCCGTATAGACCTGTACGGAGGGTTGGTCGGTCAGCACCCTTAGTGTGCGGCCCGAGGTGGGGTCGGTCAGCAGTGCAGCCTCGCGCACAACACCCTCGGTGTAGCCGTCAATAGGCCAGCAGTTGTCGTAGCCCTTGCCGAAGAGTAGAGCCTCGAAGGGCTGGTCGATGTCGCGGCCAATGGGTTTGGCGGTGCGGAAGTCCATAGGAGTGCCCTCCACCGAACGAATCTCGCCTGTGGGGATGAGTGTTTGGTCGGTGGGTAGGTAGGTCGATGCAGCCAGGCGGAGTGTGTGTGACTTGATGTCGCCCTGGCCTGCGCCTGCCAAGTTGAAGTAGGCGTGGTTGGTAAGGTTGATGATTGTGGCGCCATTGGTCTGAGCCAGTAGCGTAAGTTCGAGCCTATTGTCGTCGTCCCAGTCATAGACAGCCTCCACATAGAGGTCCGATGGATAGCCCTCGTGGCCGTCGGGCGAGTCGATAGCAAATACAACCCTGTTCTCTTCCACACGACCCTCCCAGAGGCTCTTGTGGAAACCCGTTGGGCCACCGTGGAGTGAGTTGGGGTCTTTATTGATTGTAAGATGGTACTCCTTATCGTCGAGCACAAAGTGGCCTCTGGCTATGCGGTTGGCGTAGCGTCCGGGAACTTTACCCATACAAGGGCCTTCGGTTACATAATCCATACGGTTCTCGTAGCCCAACGCCACGTCGGCAACGTTGCCCTCTTTATCGGGCACACGGATGCCTACAATGGCTGCGCCCATATTGCACAACTCCACTTCGTAGCCCTTGCTGTTACGCATTGTATATACTACCACAACGTCGCCTTCGGGTGTGAAACCCGCTACTTTTTGTTCGATGTCCACCATTTTATTTTAGTTGTCAGTTATCAGTTATTGGTTGTTGTTGCAAGAATTTTCCTTATCCTCCGAAAGCTCGTCCTCAAAAATAAAGGGCGTTGGTAGCTCGTTGGGGTCGTCGAGGCTTGGCAGCACATCCTCCACGTCGTAGTTGGTGCGGTTGCGCTCCGAGAAGAGAAAAATTTTCTTGGGCACATAACCCCAGATGGTTGCCAAAAAGTTGGTTGTTATGTTGGAAATGAGGTAGTGCCAGTGGAGGTGGTCGGTGAAGAACCACATCGACACCATATTCATACCCATAGCAAAAACGGTAATGAGCGTGAAGGCCACAAACTCCTTGCCTCGCGAGGCTATCTTGCGCTCGGTGAAAATCCACGTCACACTGAAAATGTAGGAGGTGATAACGATGGAGGTGTATCCTGCGAGGCTCGACACCAAGTAGTGGATGTCGAGCAGATCGGTCATAATCCATACAATGAGCAGATTGATTAGATAGGAGAGGGTGCTGCCCAATCCATAGCGCCACATTGTTAGTATCTCCTTGCGGGTTTTTTGTTTGGCTTCCTGTTTCATTTTTAGTAGGCTTTGTGTGCAAAGTTAGCGAAAAAATCGTATCTTTGGAAAAAATAGGATAGATATTATGCAAACACGAATAGATAAGTGGCTTTGGGCTGTGAGGATTTTCAAGACTCGCAGCGATGCAGCTGAGGCTTGCCGCACAGGCAAGGTGACAATCAATGGCTCTGAGGCCAAACCCTCCAAGGAGGTCAAGGAGGGCGATGTGCTTACGGTCAAGAAGGTACCAGTTATGCGCTTTACCTACCGCGTAGAGGGTATTGTTGAGCGTAGGTTGCCGGCCAAAGATGTCCCCACCTACTGCACCGACCTCACCCCAGAGGAGGAGATGGCCAAACTCAACCCCCCGAAGGAGACTATTTTCATCCAGCGCGACAGAGGCACGGGGCGCCCCACCAAGAAGGAACGTCGCGATTTGGAGGCGCTGTGGGAACAATTCTAAAAATGTTACAACGAATTAAATACAACCTATTATGAAACGCTATTTCGACTTTAAGCTCTCGGGTTGCAAGGTTATGTGGCCTATTTGGGCGATTTTGGTGGTGTCGATTGTTGCTGCGCTGCCCGAAATTTTTGCAGAGGATTTCTATATTATGACCGATGGCAATGTGGTTGCCGATGCGGCCTATTTTGGGGTTGTGGTGGGTTGCTGGCTGTTGGCCCTTATTGGTCCAATGTTGCTGCTCTACCCAATCACCAAGGCAACTATTGAGGCTTGCGGAATGGATGGCGAGAGGGTTGCCACCGACTACTCCTTTGGTCGCTACGCGCTGCTAGCTCTGAAAGGGTCGTTGCTGAGCATTGTGACCCTCGGTATCTATATGCCTTGGTTTTTGGTTGAGATTACGCGCTACTTCTTCGATGGGGCTACCTATCGTCTGCGTCCTTTTGGATTCCACGCCAAGCCTATGCCTCTGTTTGTCATCCTGACGCTACTGCTGTTTGTCCCAATGGTGCTTCTCGGCATTGTTCTTTCCTATATGGTTGTGGGCTACGAGTCGTTGGGAATGTCTGATGTAACAATGGCGCTTGCTGCGGTATTGCTGCTGGTTGTGGTGGTGGCGTGGGTGTCGCTCTTCTGTGCGGTTATTACCGGTTGGATGTTGAATCTCAGTGTGGGCGAAGAGCGTGTTGTGGGCGACATACCCAAGACCAAAACCACCATTTTTATAATTGGTCAGATACTGCTGACAATCATCACTCTGGGACTCTACACTCCTATGATGGAGTTGCAACTGATGAGATATTTTGCCGAGTGTACTCGCGTGGGCGAGGGTAAGGATGCCCGCAGATTGGGTATGACCTTGCATCCTTGGCGCGATTGGGGCTATGTGTGGCTGCAACTACTGCTTGTGACGGTCACTTGTGGCATCTATATGCCTTGGTACTATGCCAAGGTGCTCAATCGCTTTATACCACGAATCTATGTTGAAGATTAGAGCTCTAATCTTCAACATAGATTCGTGGTATAAAGCGATTGAGCACCTTGGCATAGTACCAA
>JAGBVY010000139.1 GCA_017630115.1 Tidjanibacter sp.
TATATATATAATATAGGTATGGTACACATTCTTGATAGGGAGAATAACTCTATTCTCAACAAGTTTCTTTCGGAGATTCGCAATGTAGAGGTTCAAGGCGATAGTATGCGCTTTCGTCGCAACCTCGAAAGGATTGCAGAGATTTGCGCCTACGAGATTAGTCGCACTCTCAACTATGTGCCCCAGATTGTGGAGACACCTCTGGGTGAGGCGCAGGTGATGCTGGCCAACGACAAGGTTGTGCTTGCTACAATCTTGCGCGCGGGTCTGCCTTTTCATCAGGGTTTTCTCAACTATTTCGACGATGCTCAGAATGCCTTTGTGTCGGCCTATCGTAAGCACCATAAGGATGGCTCATTTGAGGTCAAGGTGGAGTATATTTCGTGTGGCCAGTTGGAGGGCAAGGTGTTGATTTTGGTCGATCCTATGTTGGCCACCGGCACCTCGCTGGTCTATTCCTACGAGGCGTTGGTTGCTAAGGGTGGCACACCCAAGGAGTTGCACGTTGCTGCTGTCATTGCCAGTGAGGCGGGTGTGGAGTATGCGGCCAAACATCTGCCCCACGATGCACACATCTGGTGCGCCTCGGTCGATCCCGAGCTTTCGGCGCAGAGCTATATCATCCCCGGATTGGGTGATGCGGGCGATTTGGCCTATGGCTCGAAGTTGGAGTAGATAGTCTAACGTCTAAGGTAAAATTAAAACGCGGGTATCAAAAAAGATACCCGCGTTTTTTGTGGGGGTTGATGGGGTTGCTGAGAGGACTGAGAGGACTGGGAGAACCCAGTAAACCCAGTAAACCCAGAGAACCCAGAAGATAGGGCTTATGGGACAATTCCCTATGCGCCCTAAATTCCCTAAGCTCCTTAAACTCTCTAAATTCTCTAAGGCCCCTCCTTGTTTAGAAGAACCAACCCATAGTGCAGAGTGTGGTGCGGTTGAGTATGCGAGGTGGGGTGGTGGTGTAGAGGCTACTCAGAGCGTAGCGGTTGGTGGCCTCAAAGAATAGTCCACCCAGTTGTACACCCAGACCCCAACTCCAACCCCACTCATTGGTGTTCAGTCCGAGCGTTTGGGGTTGGCAACTGAGCTTATTGACCTTAGCCCCAAAGGTGTGGCTCCAATAGCCACCCGCAAGGAGGTAGGCCGACGAACGTCCTGAGGTTTTTAACATCAGCTCCACAGGTATGGTCACCCCCTGCGTGCCGAGCCTCTGGGCCTTACCATAGGGGTCGGCTGGGTCGGCAGGTGTGAGAGCTTTGCGGCTTTCGTAAGTTGCTCCCACGCGCAGGCCAAAATGTTTGTGGGTATATTGCACCTTCAAGCCCACATTCCACGCCCCCGCCTCACGTCCACGAATGGCGCTATCGGGGTAGTGGTGGTAGTTGTTGCCAAAAGCATACGAGAGTCCCCATTCGAGGTTGTTGTTGCCCGAGTGGTGTTTCTTAGCCACCTTGCCCGAGGCTGTGGCCTCTTTGGAGGTGTCTATGGCAACCGTAAGTTCGCCAACGAAATCGACAATTTTTGCAATGCCATCATAATCAATCTTCTCGGCCGTATCTTCGGGTTTGTGGTAGGGTGAGTCGGTGCCGGTTGTAAGGGCGAGTGTTGGGCAGCCTCGTTTTGCAAAAGGCTCGGTGTCGGTGGCCAGAAGCAGCTTGCGCTCATAGGGCTTGGTCTTTACAGGAAGCTCATTTTTTGTAGCCACCCTGCCCACAATCTCCTCTGCACCATTGAGAGTACCTACACCCTCAATTTGGAGCGCTCCTTCGCCAAGCCAGCCCACCATATCCATATTTATCATTACCTTCACGCTTCCCTCTGGCAGTCGCTCTGCCAAGTCTTTCGACCCATAGAGGCCAATCTCCTCGGCGTCGAAGGCGGCAAAGAGGAGGGTGTGGGTGGGCTTGTAGTTCATCTGGGTAAAAAGTCGTGCCACCTCAATCAGGGCTGCTGTGCCCGAGGCGTTGTCGTCGGCGCCGGGATAGATTTCGCCTCTTTTGGTGCCGAGGTGGTCGTAGTGGGCGCCAATTACAATGTAGGAGTTGCGGTCGATGCCGTCGATGCGACCCACCACATTGCGAAATACGCCATCTTCGAGCGAGGTGGTGAAGTTGTGGTAGTAGTCGGCACGCTCAAAGGTTTTCAGCCCCAGCGAGCCGAATTCCGAACGGATGTAGTCGCCTGCGGCATAACCACCCTCCGAGCCGGCTTTGCGACCAGCCAATTCCGAGCTTGTCAGGTACTCGATGTGGGCCTTGATTTTTGCCGCAGTTTGCGCCCGTCGAGGGGTGCCATATAAGCACATTAGCGACACTAAAAGTGTCGCTAATGTCAGCCAAAATCTCTTCATATCTTACTCAGCGATAATGATATAGTAGTTCTTCTTGCCCTTCTGAACAAGCAGATATTTGCCGGCAATAAGGCTCTCTGTGCCCACCATCTGATAGGGGTCGGCAACCTTCTCTTTGTTGATGGCTACGCCGCCACCCTGAATGAGTTTCCTCAGTTCGCCCTTCGAGGGGAAGATGGTGGCTTTCTCAACGCACAACGAGAGGAAATCGACACCTGCGGAGAGCTCCTCGGCACTCACCTTATACTGAGGCACACCCTCAAATACCTGCAAGAAGGTCTGCTCGTCGATGGTTTTCAGCGCCTCGCTAGCGCCCGCACCAAAGAGTATGCCACTGGCAGCCACTGCCTTCTCGTACTCCTCGCGCGAGTGAATCATAACCGTCACCTCCTCAGCCAAACGCTTTTGCAGCTTGCGCTCGTGGGGAGCTACCTCATGCTCGGCTATGAGGCTGTCGATGGTCGCTTTGTCGAGCAGGGTAAAGATGCGGATGTAGCTCTTGGCGTCCTCGTCGCTCACATTGAGCCAGAACTGATAGAACTTATAAGGCGAAGTGTAGCGTGCGTCGAGCCATACGTTGCCGCTCTCGGTCTTGCCAAACTTGGTGCCGTCGGCCTTCTTGATGAGGGGGCAGGTGAGTGCAAAGGCGTCGTTTGCACCCTTCTTGCGGCGGATAAGCTCAGTACCGGTGGTAATGTTGCCCCACTGGTCGCTACCGCCGAGCTGCAACTTACAGCCGTGAGCCTCGTAGAGGTGGTAGAAGTCGTAGCCCTGAACGAGCTGATAGGTGAACTCGGTAAACGACATACCGTCGCCTTCGCCATTGAAACGTTTTTTCACCGAATCTTTGGCCATCATATAGTTTACAGTGATGTGTTTGCCCACGTCGCGGATAAATTCGAGGAACGAAAACTCCTTCATCCAGTCGTAGTTATTGACCATAAGTGCGGCGTTGGGAGCGTCGCTATCGAAGTCGATGAGCTTGGAGAGCTGACGTTTGATGCACTCTTGGTTGTGACGCAAGGTGGCCTCGTCCAAGAGGTTGCGCTCCTGCGACTTGCCCGAGGGGTCGCCAATCATACCCGTAGCACCACCCACCAGTGCGATGGGGCGGTGGCCACAATTTTGGAGATGTTTGAGTATCATAACGCCCACAAGGTGACCGATGTGCAGCGAGTCGGCTGTTGGGTCAATGCCGAGGTAGGCGGTGGTCATCTCTTTTTGGAGTTGCTCTTCTGTGCCGGGCATCATATCGTGAATCATACCCCTCCATTTAAGTTCTTCTACAAAATTTGCCATTGTTCTCTTTCTTGTCTATGTATGTTCTAACTTATTGTTTTCAATCTTTTGTCTTGCTGTTTTGTTGTGGGCGGACTATTGCATATCCAGTTCGAGCTCTTGGATGAGTGTGCCGAGTTCGCCGTTTTGCTCCACAAGGTAGTGGACTTTATCTATTGCCCTGACAGGCAGCGAGTTGTCTTCCGAGTTGTCGATGCTCACATTGAGCACGATGCTTCCGTCCAACTGACAACACTCTTGCAGCAGCAAGGTTATCTCGGGTTGGTGGCGCAAGACCTCGTCGCGGAGGATGTCGGTCTTTACAGCCATCGACAGAGTGTGGCCGGTCACCTGCGTCTGCTTCAATGCGTAGCCCAAACGAGGGTGCTCCATCATAAGGCGCTCCATAAAACCCTCCCAGTTGCGTAGAATCTTCTGCTGCGAGTAGGGGTCGTAGTGTATGGCTACTGCCTCCTGTGTTTCGTCGGCTACCATACCTCCTTTGAGAATGTCGCTAATGGTGTTGCCAAGTATCGCACTCCTGCCTTTGGCCTCAGCCTCGGAATCGTAGGGAACGGAGTGAATGGTGGCCGCTGCATTAGGCGTGGTGACCACAGGCTCACTCTCGGCTGCAATCGGGGTTGGCGAGGCAACGCTTGGGCTTGGAGCCACCTCAGGCTTGGGGGTTGGAGCTGCTATGGGCTGTGGTGTGGCGACTTGTTGTTGTGGCTGCTGCTGTGTGGGTTGGGCAGCAGTCGCGGCTGCTGTGGCTGGCTCGGCGCTAAGTTGCGGGAGCGTGGGCTGGGCTATGTCAATTTTTTTTTTTTGACACATCCCCGCGAGCCTCATAAGACCCAACTCGACGTGCAGACGCTGATTGGTTGCTGTGCGGAAACCGCCGTCAATAGTTCCCAAATGGGCTATTGCACCAAAGAGGAAACCTATGTCGCACGCGCCGCTCTGGGCTTTGTATTTGTCCAGCAGAGAGCCGGTTATCTCCAAAAGTGGCAACGTCTGGGGGTCTTTGCACATAAGCAAATCCCTCAGGTGGGTTGCAAGTCCCGAAGCGAATGTTTGTCCCGAGAAGCCTTTTTTGAGCACCTCATCGAAGATTAGCAGAGCCCTCTTGTAGTCGCCATCCACGATAGCCTCCGTCACGGAGAAGTAGGTGTCGTAGTCGAGCACATTGAGCGTTGCTGCCACCTCTTTGTAGGCGAGGTTGCCACCGCAGAACGATACAGCCTTGTCGAACATCGATAGTGCGTCGCGCATACCGCCGTCGGCTTTGCGTGCAATCAGGTGGAGCGACTCGTCGTCGTAGGCCACACCCTCACGCTCAGCGATGGTTTTCAGGTAGCCCACAGCGTCCTCTATGCGTATGCGCTGGAAGTCGTAAATCTGGCAGCGCGAGAGGATTGTGGCGGGTATCTTGTGTTTTTCGGTTGTGGCGAGTATGAATATGGCGTGGTGGGGAGGCTCTTCGAGCGTTTTCAGGAAGGCGTTGAAAGCGGCCTGCGAGAGCATATGCACCTCGTCGATGATAAAGACGCTGTAACTGCCAATCTGGGGCGGAACTCTCACTTGGTCCGTCAGGTCGCGTATGTTCTCCACCGAGTTGTTGGAGGCAGCGTCGAGTTCGTGGATTGAGAAGCTGCGTCCTTCGTTGAAGCTACGGCACGACTCACACTGGCCACAAGCCTCGCCGTCGGCACCCGGATTCAGACAGTTGATTGTCTTGGCAAAGATGCGGGCGCAGGTGGTTTTGCCCACTCCGCGAGGGCCGCAGAAGAGGAATGCGTGTGCCAACTGCTGACGTGCAATGGCGTTTTTGAGTGTTGTGGTGATGTGGCTCTGACCCACAACCGACTCGAAAGTCTGTGGGCGATATTTGCGTGCCGAAACTATAAAATTGCTACTCATAGTCTGTGTGCTTTCCTTGTGGGGATAAATCCCCACAAAGATATGGATTATAATGGAGAATTGAAAATTGAAAATTGAAAATTAGCTATAAGGCCTTTAAGGCCCTTAAAGCCCCTAAGGCCCTTAAAGCCATTAAGGACTTAGGTCGGTCGGCGGTTGGCGGTAGTCGGTTGTCGTCTTTTGCCTTAGGTCGTTAGACGTTAGACCTTCGACGTTAGACGATTAAGGTGTGTTCGATGAGGATGCGAATGCCGATGGCTACCAAAATTAGGCCACCCAGAAGTTCGGCCCTCGATTTGTGACGAGCACCAAATAGGCCACCAACCCTCACCCCCGCAAACGAAAACACAAATGTGGTGAGGCCGATAAAAAGTGCTGACGACCAGATGTTTACTTTTAGCATTGCAAGCGATATACCCACCGCCAGAGCGTCAATACTGGTGGCAATGGCCAACGGAAACATTTTTCTTGCGGCATAGGGTTTGCACTCCTTTTTGCCATCTTGCTGCTCCTCAATTTGGTTACAACAACCACACTCGTCTGCCCCCTTGCGCTCCTTTCTGGCTCGGCTTTCGGCTCTAATCTCGCCCACCGCTTCGTTGGCCATATTGCCGCCAATTATTGCCAGTAGGAAGAAGGCAATCCAGTGGTCGAATGAGGTTATGTAGCTGTGGAATGTAGCACCAACAAAGTAGCCAATTATGGGCATAAGAGCCTGAAAACCACCAAACCACACACCCGCAATTACTCCCCCTATTGTGAGCTTGTGCCTTCGCGACGAGAGCCCCTTGCAGATTGAAACCGCAAAGGCGTCCATCGACACGCCGATGGCCAAAAGTAGTAGGGTCAGAAAGTCCATAATTCTCTTGGGTTTGGTTTGTCTGTTTTGTAAAAGGTTGGTGGTTTTGCTTTGTTGTGTGCTAAAAAGTTCGGTGGGCCTTGACCCACCGAACCTGCTCTCTTACAATACGATATTGATAATCTTGCCCGGTACGATAATCACCTTCTTTGGGGTCTTACCCTCGGTGTATTTGAGCGACTGCTCGTCGGCCAAAACGGCGGCCTCAATCTCGGCATTGGAGATGCCAAGTGGCAGCGACTTCTTAAACCTCATCTTGCCATTGAACGACACGGGGTACTCAAATGAGTTCTCAACTAGGTAGTCGGGGTTGAACTCGGGGTAGGGTGCGTCGCACACCGATGTGGTGTTGCCCAGCAGGTGCCACAGCTCCTCGGAAATGTGGGGAGTGAAGGGTGAGAGAAGCACTGCAAAAGGCTCCAAAACAGCCCTCTTATTGCACTGGCCCAACTCGTTGAGGCATATCATAAATGCGGCAATGGAGGTGTTGAACGAGAAGTTCTCAATATCCTCTCTTACCTTCTTGATGGTCTTGTGGAGAGTTTTTAGTTCGGCAGCGGTGGGCTCCTCGTCGCTCACGCAGAAGTTGCCACTCTTGTCGAAGAATTTGCTCCAAAAACGACGCAAGAATTTGTGTATGCCGTCGATGCCGTTCGTATCCCAAGGTTTGCTCTGCTCCAAAGGACCGAGGAACATCTCATACATACGCAACGTGTCGGCGCCGTAGTTATCAACAATGTAGTCGGGATTGACCACGTTGAACATACTCTTACTCATCTTCTCAACAGCCCAGCCGCAGATGTACTTGCCATCTTCGAGGATGAACTCTGCATCGGCAAATTCGGGCCTCCACTGACGGAATGCTTCGAGGTCGAGGATGTCGTTCTTGACGATATTTACATCAACGTGAATCTCCTGAGTCTCGTAGCTCTCTTTGAGTCCGAGCGATACGAATTTGTTGGTGCCCACAACGCGATATACAAAGTTGGAGCGACCCTGAATCATACCCTGATTGACGAGCTTCTTGAAAGGCTCATCCTCGCAGATGTAGCCCAAGTCGTAGAGGAACTTGTTCCAGAAACGCGAGTAGATGAGGTGACCCGTAGCGTGCTCAATACCACCAATATAGAGATCCACATTGCGCCAGTAGTCGTTGGCTTCGCGGCTTACAAGTGCCTCGTTGTTGTGGGGGTCCATATAGCGCAGGTAGTAGGCCGAAGAGCCTGCAAAACCGGGCATTGTGCTTGTTTCATAGGGGTAACCCTCGGCGGTGTGCCACTTCTCCGAGCGTGCCAGTGGTGGCTCACCCTCGGCGGTGGGGGTGAACTTCTCCACCTCGGGCAACTCCAAGGGGAGCTCGTCGAGCGAGATGGGGTAGGCGATGTCGTCTTTATAATAGATTGGGAAGGGCTCGCCCCAGTAGCGCTGGCGGCTGAA
>JAGBVY010000140.1 GCA_017630115.1 Tidjanibacter sp.
AAGAAAATCAGCCGAGTATTCAAAATTTTTCCGTAGGAAAAATAGAGCAGTCAGCGGTCAGCAGTCAGCGGTCAGCAGTCAGCAGTCAGCGGTAGTTTGTCAGTTGTCGGTTGGCGGTTGTCAGCTCATAAGGCATATAAGCCCTATGGGACCTATAAGCCTTATAGGCCTTAAACTCCTTAGAGCCCCTAAGGCCCTTAATGCCCTTATAGCCATTATAGCCATTAAAAACACCAAAGCCCCGCAATTGCGGGGCTTTGGCATAAAAATTCGCTTGCACTCGAAGCCTAAAACTTAAAAAGCGGACACGGCGCGCACACAGACGTTGCCGTCCTTATTGCTGTCGTAGGTGTAGCCGCCATGCATATAGACAAGCCACGCGCAGAACCCATAAGTACCGTCCTCGGAGGAAGACCAATAAACAGTATTTAGTTCCGTGCAGCCATTGGCGGAGAGCGTTGCGTTGATTATATCTATTGCTTTGTAGATGGCCTTTAACTCATCTCGTGCGGGTAAGTACCACCCCTCTCCCAAATCGGCACACCAAGCAAAAGCAGGATACTTTTCTCTCCAACCGCTAATTGCCATTATCTTTTGCATATTAGCCTTGCCATCCGACATCGAGGTTGCGCCTGTCTTATCTCTATAAACTGACTCTATTGCCCATTGCTTTTGGGCTTGTTCGACACTCACAATCTTGCCGTGCTTGCCGTCGGGCGAAACATCAAAAACAACACCCTTTTTAGTGCCGTCGTCGTAGAGGTCGCCCACCTTATAGGTCTTAGCCACAGGTTGCGACTGCGACTGAGGCTGAGTCTTTTGTGCTTGGGCAATACGCTCTGCTTCTGCTTTCTCTTTGGCGAGTCTGTCTTGCTCAGCTTTTTCGGCAGCTTTGCGTTCTGCCTCGGCTCGGACATTATTCTCTTTCTCCAAGCGTTGGGCCATAATAGCAAGGCTATCGCTACGATGGCGCTCGGCCTCAACTACTCGGACAAGGCTATCGGCTCGACGTTCTTGGGCAATACGCTCTGCCTCTGCTTTCTCTTTGGCGTGTCTGCCCTGCTCACCACTTCCACCAAGCAACAACGCACCAACAACCACTACCAATGCAGCAATCAACGCCCACAGCCACCAGCGGCGATGTGTGGGTGTAGGTTCGGGCTGAGGCTTAGGTTTGGGCTGTGGTTGTGGCTGAGGGTCGGGAGTGGGCTGTTCTACCGGCTCAGGTTGAGCCTTATGGGTAAGGCCTTGTTTTTCAAGTGACCTCACCACCTCCTCCAAGCTCTCTACCCACTGGACATTGGTAAAGACAAAGTCCAATTCGTCGTTGTCCTCAAACTGAAATTCGCCAATCTTATAGGGGATAATTGGCTTTTTGCGTTTCAGGGCATAGAGAATCTCCTTTTGCGTAAACTCAGAGGCAGCCGAATTGGCCGAAGCAATGAAAATAAGCACCTTACACGCCTTTATATTGCGAGTAATCTCAGTCAAAAAGTTGGCCGAACCGTGTATTTCGGAGCGGTCAATCCAATAATCGACTCCTGCCTCGGCAAGCGCCCCACAAAGGGCCTCGGCCTGCTCCTTATCCTTACGCGAGTAGCTTATGAAAACATCCATTTTGTAGTCACAACGATTGGGTTAGTCGTAAAAACACTATACTATTTCACACCGCCACCGAGGGCATAGTAGAGTTGAATTATACCTTGAATCTCGGAGTAGCGGTCGGAGGATTGAGCAAGCTCGGCATTGAGCAGATTCTGCTGTGCTGTAAGCACCTCCAAGTAGCTCGCCGAGCCATACTTCATCAGCAGCTGCGTGTTCCACACCGCCGCCCTGAGGGTGACAATCTGTTTCAGGTCAATATCGTGGCGCTGCTTGGAGGTCTGCAACATCTTCACAGCACTATTGACCTCTGCACCCGCATTGAGCAGCGTTTGGCGATATTGCAGCAGAGCGGCCTCGTGCTGGGTTTCGGCAATCTTGCGACGGGCTTTCAGCGAGCCACGCGCAAAAATAGGTTGCACAACACCGCCAACGGCTTTGAGGATAAACTCACCCGGATTGGCGATAGCCTCGCCCAGTGCGTCGGTCCAACCAGTTGTACCAGTGAGCGTTATAGATGGATAGAAAGCTGCTCGAGCCTCACCAACGGCATAGAACTTTGTGGCCAAATTTGCCTCGGCCTGCAATACATCGGGCCTGAGCGACACAAGTTCCAATGGCACGCCAACAGACCACTCCTCTGGGAAACTTTGTTCGGCCAATGTACCCCTCTTAATCTCAAACGGAAGCACACCCATAAGCGTAGCCAAAGCCTCCTCTTGCTCAACAATTTGGCGTTCGAGCGTCAGCACCGAGCCCTCAACACCAAACTTGCTCGCCTTGGCCTGCAAAACTGCCGCCTCGGTAGCCTTACCTGCACGTTTTAGAGCCGTCAGTGTGCGGATATTCTCCTCCCAAGTGGTAAGGGTGCGTTGGCTTGTTTTGAGCTGTTCGTCGAGCATCAAGAGGGTGTAGTAATTATTTGCTATGGTAGCAATTAGCCTACTCTGCACAGCCTGCTCGGCCAAGTAGCTCTGACGCAAGGCCACCTCGGCACCCTGACGAGCATTCCACAGTCCGCCAAAGGCGTCAATCTCCCACGTTGCCGACGGTAGCAGACTATAAGAGAACGATGCACCATCGCCCCCACCCCCAGCCAAAGTGGCTTGAAGGGAGGCATTTACCGAAGGCAAAAAGGCATAGCGAGCAGCTTCGAGAGCGGCCTCGGCCTGCACAATGTTGAGCCTTGCGGTACGCATATCTATATTGTACTCCAAACCACGCTCAATATATTTTTGAAGGAG
Organism: Tidjanibacter sp.; assembly: GCA_017630115.1. Classification (GTDB taxonomy): domain Bacteria; phylum Bacteroidota; class Bacteroidia; order Bacteroidales; family Rikenellaceae; genus Tidjanibacter. The sequence continues at coordinate 2,847 of JAGBVY010000140.1, forward strand.
CGTATCGGTAAAAAACTCACGCCACGAGTAATCGGCCAACCTAACATAGGTCGTATCGGCCTCGTAGAGTTCGTGGAGATTGTGAACATTGGGTCGCTCAAAGCTAGCATAGAATCCACAGCCCGTAAGGCTCAGCGACGCCAAAATCAATACTATATATTTTCTAAGTTTCATACTCACCCAGGTTTCTACTTAATTTCTTCTAACTCAGTACGTTTACCCTTGTTGGGGCTAACCTTCTCCTCGATGTACTGGAACACCACAAACAGCGCAGGAACCACAAACAGCAGAGCAATTGTACCCACAAGCATACCGCCCACAGTACCCACACCAATAGAGATGTTGCCATTTGCGCCCACACCCGTAGCAAACATCATTGGGAGCATACCAAAGACCATCGTAAGGGAGGTCATCAAGATAGCTCTCAGACGAGCCTTAGCTGCCGAGAGTGCCGCACTAACAATCGACGCTCCCGCCTTGCGACGCTCCGAGGCATACTCCGTAAGCAGAATAGCCGTCTTAGCCAACAAACCAATAAGCATCAACAAACCAATCTGCAAGTAGATATTGTTCTCCAAGCCAAACATATTGGCAAACAAGAAGCTACCTGCCAAGCCGAAAGGCACCGAGAGGATAATCACAATAGGGATACATAGGCTCTCATACAAAGCACACAAAATCAAGTAGATAAAGACTACGCAAATGACAAAAATCATCGCCGTTGAACTACCCGTAGCGGCCTCCTCGCGCGACATACCGCCAAACTCAAAACCATAGCCTGCGGGCAGACGCTCGGCAGCCACCTCCCTAACAGCCTCAATAGCCTCACCAGAGGAGTAGCCATTGGCGGGCTGACCATTAACCGAGATAGCCGAGAAGAGGTTGAAACGCGATATAGACTGAGGACCATAGACACGCGTCAGAGTCACATACTGAGCAATAGGCGACATCTCGCCATTGGAGTTGCGGACAAACATATTGGCCAGCGACTCTGTATCGAGCCTACTCTCAGGATTGGCCTGAATCATAACACGGTAGAGCTTCGAAAAACGGTTCATATTGGAGGCGTAGTTACCACCTACATAGCCCGCAATAACACTCAGCACATTGGAGGGCGAAACGCCATTGCGCTTACACTTAGCCGCATCTACTTCGAGCAGATATTGGGGATATTTGGTATCGAACGATGTGGATGCGCGAGCAATCTCGGGGCGCTCATTGAGTCCCTCAATCACATCGTCGGCCACCTGTTTGAGATTCTCTATCGTACCACCCTTTTGGTCCTGAATGTAAATCTCAAAGCCACCACTTGCGCCATAGCCGGGAATCATACCGCGAGTAAAGACCAAAATCTTGGCAGAGGTAATATCCGACGTCAGGTCGTATATATCCTCCATAACCGAGTCGATGTCGTCACCCTCGCCCTTGCGCTCGTCCCAGTCGCGCAATTTTACGGTAAACATACCGCACGACGAGCCAGCACCCGACATCATACCATATCCAGTGGTGTAGGAGTAGGTCTGGATTTGAGGAATCTCATTCAGACGCGAAGCTATCTTCTCCATAACCTCTACCGTCTCGCCAAGGTTAGTTCCGGGAGGGGTCTGCACATCGATATTGATTGAGCCCATATCCTCCTTAGGCACCAAGCCGGTCTTAGTATTTTCGAGCATATAGAACAATCCACCCAGTGCCACAACCACCAAAATGGCAGTCAGCCAGCGCTGTTTGAGCATAAATTTCACACCCTTCTTATAGTGACGCACAATACCTCGGAAGCCCGCATCGAAGGCAACGTGGAAACGGGCCGAAAAGCGCAACTTTCCATTTGCGTCGGGAAGGTGTGGCTTCATCAACAGCGCACACAAAGCAGGCGAAAGAGTAATGGAGTTCAAAAGCGAGATACCCACTGCCACCGCCATAGTCAAGCCAAACTGAGTATAGAATGTACCCGTTGTGCCACCCATAAAGCAGACAGGGATAAACACCGCCATAAAGACAAAAGTCGTAGCAATCAGCGCCTTAGAGATACCCTGCATAGCATCCACAGTAGCCTTATAGGGCGAGGTGTAGCCCGCGTCGAACTTGGCCTGCACAGCCTCCACAACCACAATAGCATTATCCACCACCGTACCAATAACCAGCACAAGAGCAAAGAGGGTAATCATATTAAGGCTAAAACCTGCCACCATAAGGAATGCAAAGGTTCCCACCAGCGACACGATAATTGCAATCGAAGGGATGAGCGTCGAGCGCAAACTCTGCAAGAAGAGATACACAACCAGCACAACCAAGATAATTGCCAACACAAGTGTCTCAACAACGCTTGCAATCGAAGCATCCAAGAAGTCCTTGGTACTCATCAAATCGACAATCTCTATACCCTTAGGCAGACTCTTACGAATCTCCTCCACCTCCTTGTCGATTGCCTCAATAATCTCGTTGGCATTGGAGCCAGAGGTTTGAGAAATCATCAGCGTCGTACCCGGATGGCCGTTTACCTTACCAATATAGTCGTAGCTAATGGAGCCAAGTTCTATTCTGGCCACATCTTTGAGTCTCAGCACCGTACCATCACTCTCGGCTCGGATGACCATATCGGCATAATCCTCCTCGCGGTCGTAGCGACCACGATATTTGAGCGTATAGCGGAAGGTGTTTTCCGAGTCTGCACCAAGCGTACCCGTTGGCGCTTCGAGGTTCTGCTCGGCCAACACAGCCGATATATCGGAAGGCATTAGCGAGTACTTCGACATCTTGGCCGGGTCGAGCCATATACGCAACGAGTAGTCGGCACCCCTAACATCCACTTCTCCCACACCTGCAATACGCGACAAGCGAGGCTCGATGTTGATTTTAAGATAGTTGCTCAGAAATCGCTCATCAAACGAATCGTCGGGGCTGAAAATAGCCAACGTCTTAATGCGGCTCGTCTGGCGTTTACGCACGCTCACGCCACTGCGTGTAACCTCGGCAGGTAGCAGACCCTGCGCCGAAGCGATACGGTTTTGGACATTGACCATAGCCATATCGGCATTGGTGCCCTGACGGAAGTAGATTTGCACGTTAGCCGAGCCATTGTTGGTAGCTGACGAGGTCATATACATCATATTCTCCACGCCATTGATAGCCTCCTCCAAGGGGATAACCACACTCTTCTGCACCGTCTCGGCATTAGCTCCGGAATAGTTGGCCGACACACTCACCGTTGGAGGTGCAATCTCGGGGAACTGCTCCACAGGCAGCCCAACAAGGCATATCAGACCCAGCAGCACGATGATTACCGAAATCACGCCTGCGAAGATGGGTCTATCGATAAAAGTCTTGATATTCATAATCTATACTCCCCTATTATATTATTTATCGCTCAACTCCTCACTCTGGCTCTGCTCAGTCTCCTGAGCGGCCATCTCGGCTGCGAGGTCGGCCTCGGTCTTGATTGTTGCGCCCTCACGCACCAAGCCGGCACCCTCAGCCACAATCACATCGCCCACACTCAGACCACTCTCAACAATATACTCCACACCGTTGTTCTGGGGCAGTACCGTAATGCCGGCCGAAACAGCCTTACCGTCGATAACCTTATAGACAAAAATTTTCTCCTGCAACTCATAAGTAGCCGACTGGGGAATGACAATGCTATTCTTCATTGTTGTGGGGATAATAACCCTACCGCTACCGCCGTCACGCAACAAGCGACCTCGGTTGGGGAAGGTTGCCCTAAGACTCACCGCACCGGTAGTGGCGCTGATAGTACCACTAATGGCGTTGATGCGACCCTTCTGGGAATACTTCTTGCCGTTGCTCATCTCCAACTCCACCTCAGGCATCAGCCTTATAGCCTCTTTGAGCGAGCCATATTGCTGGATAAGGTCGAGCATAGTATTCTCGGCCATTGAGAAGTAGGCGTAAATCTCGCTATCGTCCGACACCGTAACCAGAGGAGTGGCAATACTACTGCTCACCAGCGCACCCACACGGTAGGGAATCATACTTGCCACACCATTTACAGGCGAACGCACCTCGGTGTAGGATAGGTTGTTGGTGGCGTTAATCTCCTCGGCACGAGCCAGCGCCAACCTCGCCTCGGCCTCCACAAGGTCGTTGCGCGAGGTCATAAGGTCAAACTCCGACACAACGCCCTGCTCGAAGAGCTCTTTGTTGCTATCGAGAATCAGCTGAGCTGTCGAAAGGCTCGCCTCGGCACTCTTCACGTTGGCCTGAGAAATCTCATAAGCAGCTTTATAGGGAGTCTGGTCAATTACAAACAACACCTGCCCCTTGCTTACCAAGTCACCCTCATTGATGAGAATGTCGGTAATCATACCGCTCACTTGGGGACGAATCTCCACAGTCTGGCAACCGCTGATTGTGGCCGCATATCCCGAGGTGAGGGTGCGGTCGGCCGCCTCGACAGTCATAGTTTTGTAGATTCTCTCACGCGAGGCCGCCTGTTTGGGACTCTCCTTACAAGCCACGAGCAACACAAGGCTCATAGCAATCAAAACAACTCTTTTCATATATCTGTTAGGTATTAAATTTACTCACAAATTAGGGCTGCAACCAACTCATTTGCACTGCGTGCAAATTTACAACATTTTTGTGGAAATTTAACCATTTCAAACACACCAATAATATATTTGAGAGAATTTTCTTATATTTGTAGTGGATAAATCAACCCTTAAATCAACTAAACACTTTAATATGACCAAGTTTGCAAAAGTAGGATGCACCATTTTGGGATGCGCCGCTCTCCTCTTTGTAGATTATCTTGTAGGCCACCTAGTTTTTGGCAACAAGGAACCCGAAGTAAAAAATATCATCTATATGATTGGCGACGGTATGGGCGTGGCTCAGATTTCGGCCACACAGATTGCTCAGGACTATGAGCCTCTCAACTTGGAACGCGCCACTCACGTTGGCCTCCAAAAGACCTACTCGGCCAATAGCCGTGTGACCGACTCGGCCGCCGCTGGCACAGCCCTCTCAACGGGCTACAAAACCAACAACGGTATGATTGGCGTAACACCCGACAGCATCGCCCATCCCTCCATCCGCGAGAGAGCCGAGAAGGCGGGTATGGCCACCGGTATAATTGCCACCTACCCCGCCACCAACGCCACCCCCGCATCGTTTGTGGGTCACGTTCCCAATCGCAATATGGAAGACGAGATTGCTATGTACTACATTCACAATCAGGTAGATGTAGTAATAGCCGGTGGTAGCAAACGATTCAACCAGAGGGCCGACTCACTTAACCTCTTCAACACTCTTGCCGAGCGTGGCTACATCATCACCGACAACCTCGCCGAACTCGACGACGTTCACAGTGGTAGGGTTATGGCCCTTACAAACGAAGGCTCAATGTCCTCCATACTCGACGGTAGGGACACATCGTTCCTGCCCAACGCCACCGCCAAGGCACTCGAAATTCTCACCGCCAACGCCAAGCAAGATGGCTTCTTCCTTATGGTCGAAGGCTCGCAGATTGACGGTTGGGGACACCAAAATAATATTGAGGGTGTAATCACTGAGACTAAGGATTTCGACAATGCCATTAAGGTTGCTTTCGACTACGCCGACACCCACCCGGGCACACTCGTAGTTATCACTGCCGACCACGCAACAGGCGGCCTGACAATCGTCAATGGTAACCGCAAGTTCGACCTCCACGACCACAAGGTGGACTACGCTTGGACCACCGGCGGACACACTGGCGAGATGGTTCCAATCTTCGCCTATGGTGCTGGCGCAGAGAATTTTACAGGAGTATTTGAGAATAAACAAATCCCCCAGATTATGTTCCGCCTGCTCGGCTTCGAGGAGTAAAATCATCCAACACAAATAATCTCACAAACTCATACGCGGGTATCGATTCGATACCCGCGT
>JAGBVY010000141.1 GCA_017630115.1 Tidjanibacter sp.
CTCCACCAAGAATGCAACCGCATAGTACTTATCGCTAGTCTCGGCAAAGACATTCACCTCAATATTCAACGTGCGGCCACTGAGTGTGCTGGAAATCTTCACATCCGAATGGGCTGGATAATCCTCCAACGACGCCTCGAAGCTGGGGAGAATATCGGCAACATTCTCTGTGAGGCTGCCCGAATCCCTCAGGTCGGTGATGAACATTGGATAACCATAGTTACCAAAATCGTTCATCAGTTTAGAGGATAGCGAGATACCCATTGGGTCGTCGCCCTGAGTATTATCGTGGATAGCCAACATATGTACCCTATCTTTCCACTCCTTCTTCTGAACGTAGTAGTTGAGTTTGGTCATACCATCGGGACAGAACGAGCACCAAGTACCCGTAAGGTCCATAACGCAGATGTGGCGCTCAAAGCGCGAAGCCACCTTTGCAGCAGGCTCCACAGCCGTAATAATCACCTCATTAGACTGCATATCGCGATAGATAGCTTGGAAAGTGTACTGGCCGGCCTCCTCGGTTGAGAAGCTCTCGCCATCCCACTCGTAGTCGGGGTGACTTACCAAATAAATTTCGCTCTCGTGATTGACCACCGAGCCACCATAAGTCACCTCAAACGTAACACTCTGCGAGCCATCGGCCTCGATAGTCAGCACGCTGGGAGTGAGTTTCACCTCAACGCTATCATCACTCTGGCCGTGGCAACCCACAATGCCTACCATAAGGCTGGCCAAGAGTGCTATTTTTGCTACAAATTTCATATTATTCTCTCTCTGGGTAAAAAGATTTCGTTTACTCCGCAACAGCGTAATCAACACTCTGGCCCACTGCACACTCGGTACAGTTGTTCACAACGTAAGTATTGCCGCCATCGTAGGAGTTGAAGGCTGCAACCACAATACGCAGATTATCCCTATTGCAACCACTAGGCAGGGCAATAGTCTTTTCGGCCGACACCTCCACACCGCTCTGGAAAGCCACACCCTCGTTGAGTCTATCGCCATAGACCGAGTCTGACGAGGTAGCCACAACAACGTTGTTGTGGATATAGTCGTAGCCAGCACCAGCCTGATACTCATTGATACCATCTTCGAGCAAGAAAATCTGGTAGCGGTAGGCAGCGGCAATGTTGGAAGTAACTCTAACGGCCACCTTAATAGCATCGTCCACAATCTCCGAGCACTCCACAGCAACACCACAAGTGGCAGGATAGTGCTCTGCAACAGCGTCGAGCATCTCAACGATAGCCGAATACTCGGCAACGGTAATATAGTCGTCGTTGATGATGAGGTTGGCGTTAAACTGGGGCAGACCTTGACGCTTAATAAGTTTATAGTATGCCTGAGTCATAGGATGGGTCATAGGGTCGGTCTGGCCGAAATCCTGATGGAACGACACGGGAACAAGACGACCCGGCAAGGCATTCTGCACAGCTTTCAGGTTGGCCGAGAGTGTAGGACACGAAGTGCAACCAACCGAGGTAAACTGGAAACCAAGCACCCTCTGCACATACTTCTTGGCACTACCACCCGACTGAGTAGCCTTAGCCACAACCTCAACCTCGTTGTCGGTATAATACTTACCGGCATTGTAGTACTCCGCCTTGAAACTATACTCGCCCGGAACAACAGTCGAGAAGGAGTTTACGCCATAGGGCATAAGGGTCTCCACGCCCTGACAAGTGCGGATAAGTTGGAGGGTTTTAGCATTGCTAACATCCTCAGAACCAAACTTAACAGTAAATGTCACAAGGTCGCTTCCATCGGCAGCAATAGTGGTTTTGTCGGCAAAAATCCTCAACACACCCTCAGGCACCTCCATATCAATAGGATCATCGCTCTGGCCGTGGCACGAAAGGAGCATAGTCGAAGCAAAGCCCACGAAGGCAAAAAGCGAAAAGAGTCTGAACAGTTTTTTCATCTTTTTCTATCTCTATATTTTCTCCAATCTTGCCCCTTAGTTCAGGATATAATCTACCGAGCTACCCATTGCACAAACGTTGGCGTTGTCGATTTGCAGGCCATTGTGCGAATAAACAACCACGCGGCAGTCGTTGGCCACAACATTGATTTTGCCGAAAGGCTTGTCAATCTTGGTGGTGAAAGTGGTGGTATATTCCTCGCCAGCCTCCAACTGAACTTTGGTCTGGTCGGACATCTTGGCGTAGTTGGGCGAAACAGCTGTCACAACGTGGTGATAGACAGGCTCAACGCTACTGCTGCTACCGGGCATATTGTCGGCCAAAATAACAAAAGCAAGGTCGTAGGTACCTGCCTTAGTAGCGGTAATAGAGGCCTCAATAGTCACATTACCCTCGGCATCCATAGAGGTACGGCCAATCTTGATACCGGTCTTTGCGGGCGAAGCCATAAGCTGCTGCTCGATGAGCGAGTTGAGCATCGACTCGGAGCTCTGACCATTCGAGAAGGCCAAATCGTAAACACAGTAGGGAATGCCGGTGATACCAAACTTCCTACAAATCTCGTTTGCCACATCCTTACCCTCCGAGCTAATCGAATACTCGTCTTGCAGGTGCGAAGCCAAAATGATTACATTATCGCCATACTCGCCAGCTTTGAGTTTCGACAAACCCTCGGTCATACGAGGACAGTTGGGGCACCAAGTACCAGTGAACTGGAATACGCACACCTGATGGCGATATTTCTCATACTGCTGGCGGTTCTGCACAGTGATAGTAACAGTATTCTCGGTCTTTTTACCGCGCACGGTTGCGTAGAAGGTGTAAGTACCATTTTTAATAGAGCTGAACGTTTTGCTCTCACGAGGCAGACGTTTCTCGTTGTCGGCATTCACAAAGTAGGTCTTGTTGAGTGTGGATGCGTCGAGCAACACATCGTTACCCTGAGCGTCACGGACAATAAATGTGGCAGCATCAACGCCGTCGGCCTCGATGGTAGTTTTATCCACCTCAATAGTAAAGGTGCTACCCTCGGGGATGGGCTTGTCATCAGCAGGCTCGTCGGTCTTAGAACCACAAGCAACAAATGCAACGGTTGCAAGAGTTGCAATCAAAAAGTGATAGAATTTCATAATATAATAATTTAATAGGTATATTTATTGTCAATGTGTTATTTTTTAGAACGAAGTCGAAACAACAAGGTTACCACCCGTATAGGCAGGCATCAAGCGACATACGCCACCCGAGCAAACCATACCGGCACGGTTGCGACCATAGCTCAAAGCCACGCGAGTGCGACCTGCGGTATAGCTAAAACCGAAGTTGTAGTAGTGAATCTTGGTGTCGCCGTGGTTGAACATATCGCTTGCGAAAAGACTCCACGCAGGTGCGAAATTCACCTCCAATAATCCCGACATCCAATCCTTATGATCCTCGAAGGTGGTCAGATAGGCCAACTCCATACGGGTCGAGAAGGTGGGAGTGTATTTGTAGAGAAGGTCGGCCACGACCATATTCGACAGCCAAGTGCCCCTACCCTCTCCGTGCGATGGGTTGTACTCCTGCATCGAATAGAGCAACTGCATCTTAAACTTACGGCTAACCTGTTTCTCAACGCCCACATTCACATTGCGCCACAAGAGCGTCTTGGGCACATACGAACCCTCCTCTTTGAGGTTGTAGTAGGTCGAGAGGTTGAGATTGACCTTCATACCACGCTTGCCACCCAGAGTAGTACCACGACGGAAGTTGTAGTACACATCGAGCTGGCCACCAATCTCGCCACTATTGATAAAGCCCGAGGTTGTACCGGGCTGGGGAATGTAGGGGTTGAGATTGGTAATAGCATAGGAATACTGAGCACAGAGTGCGGGCAGGTAGTTCAGAGCATTGTTGGTCTGCGAGGAGGCATACGACACCTTCGAGGCCATCCACTCCATACGGCGACCTGTGAAGCTAACACCCAAGCCACCACCACTATATGACAACTCCACAAGCTGTGCATTGCCCCTCTTGATGAGGTTGGCCTTGCCGTCGATGAGGATGTTGGGATTGGAGTAAATCTTCTCACCACCATCAACCCACTCTGCACGAGCAATAAAGCCACTACGCTCAAAATTCAAACGTGCCGAGTAGCCCATAGTCGAGGCATTAGCACCAAGCTCTTCCTGAATGGGGCTAACAGGCTCATAGCGATTCAGCAGCGAACCCTCAAAGGCGAGGTTGGTTGCACCCCAACCCAAAAGGCTCGAAAGCGAGAAAGAGCCATCCACACCCCTGACCTGAGTTTCGGGAGCCGCCTCAACACCCAAGCGGGGCGCACCCCAAAGCGCTTTCAGGCGAGCGATGTCCTTATACTGGTAGGAGATACGAGCACCCAGCATTGCGGTATTCATACCCAAGGTGCGGTCCTCGTAGGTGCGGAAAAGAAGTCCGCTACCAAACTGGTCGTAGAACGTACCGGCCGTAACAGCAAAATCCTCGTCGGCCCACTGCATATAGTAGTTGGTAAGGTGAGCGCCTTCGAGGTTGTTGGGATAACCCACCAGAGCGGGCTGATAGGCCTCCATCTGAATACCGGCCGAGAAGTTGCCAGCGTAGTAATCTGCTTTAAGATAGTTGTTTGTACCAAAGTTGCCTTCGGCTTTCTGTGCGTTGGTAACGCTATCGTCGGCATAGACGATAGAGTTGCTCTCGAAAGAGCCTACCAAATAACCCTTGCCATCTGTCTGGGCCAACACCGCAGGGGCGACAGCTCCACAGAGCAAAAGTGCGAGTAATGCACGTTTCATCATTAGGTTTGAATTGTGGTTTTCGACTAAATTTTTATGGTTCAACAGCCCCAAATAGAGCCGGAGAGTAGATTATTGAAGTTTCTTAATCTGCTCGAAGAGCTCATACTCACCACCGGGAGTATAGCCAGTGTGCGAATAGACAATGTTGCCATTCTTATCGACAACATAAACCTGAGGAGTGAACTGAACGTTCATAGCACGCTTGAAGTCGCCATTTTTATCGTAGAGCAAAGTGTAGTCGCCCCATCCGTGACCCTCGGCCAAAGAACGAGCCTGAGCGGTGAAACGAGCGTCGTCGGTGGAAACAGCCACAACACGGAAGTTAGCCTCCTCAATCCAGTCGGGATACACATCGTTGATTGCGTCCAACTCGCGGATGCAAGGTTTGCAAGTCACAGCCCAGAAGGAGATAATCATAGGGGTCTCGCCATCAACCAACTCGGAGGTGTTGATAACTTTACCTTTGCCATCCTCCACCTTAACCGAAGGAATCTGAGCCATAGCTGCCGACGAAATGAGCAACATCATTGCTGCGAAAAGAAGTTTTTTCATAATTGTAAAAAGTGTAGTTAAATTAGTTATTGTTTATGTTCAATTTTTCCCGCTTTTGTAGTCTGCATTTCCCTTTTTCTAATCCACATCATTAGCATAGGCAAACAGCACCACAATATCGCGACAAAAATAGAGAAAAAATTGGGCTTGCCAAAAATTCACACACAATTTATTATATAAGAGAGCAGTTTTTTACCCCTCACAATAATCCGATAATCACAGAAAGGAATGGCGCTAAAAAACTCCACCAAATCAGCCACAAAAATAAATGTTGCAGCAAGGGGGAAGATGTGCTATTTTTTCAAAAAAAAGTTGTATATTGTCCCCGATTTTTTGTATTATGGCTTCATATTGAATAACCGCAATAAACAAATAATTACTAACTATTTACACACCAACAATTTATGAAAAAAGTTTTGAAATTTGCCGCACTGCTTTTGGCTGGCGCTGCCACTCTTTTCAGTAGTTGCGAGCCCGACCCAGTGGAGCCCACCCCCGTGGATCCCTTCGAGAATGCCGCTATTGAGATCAAACTCGTAGGTGCCGACACTGAGGTTGCCACCGTGGCGGTTAGCGCCGAGGTACTGAAAGTTGTGAGCTACATCATTGAGCCAGCAGCCGACAAAGCTACCCACACTGCCGAAGACATTTTCACCAACGGCAACCTCGTAGCTCTCGAAAAGGATGGCGCAACTCAAATCATCCTGCGTGGTTTGCAGCCCGAGACCAACTACGTTATGCACTTTGCAGGTCGTATCTCCTCGCAAGAGGTATGGAGCGAGGTTAAGGAGTTTAAGTTTAAGACCGCTGCCGAGCCTATCATCCCTGTGCTGACTGCCAAACTCGTGGGCACTACCGCCACTGCGGCTGAGATTTTGCTCAACACCGAGAACATCTCTCGCATTGCCTACACCACCGAGCGTGCAAGCGAGACTCAGGGCGCGCCCAACCTCCAAGTGCTTTTCGCCACCGGTAAGCAGATGACCATTGCCGAGCAGGGCGAAACCACTCTTATGGTTGAGCAACTCTCGCCCAACTCCGAGTATGTAGTCTATATCGCAGGTGAGATTGCCGGTATTGAGGAGTATATGGAGCAGGTTATTACCGTTAAAGGTATCAAAACTACCGACTTTGCTCAGGATGTAAACGTACGCGACATCCACTACCGTGGCTTCACCGTTGATGTGAGGGTTGATCCCAAGGTTAAGGAGGCAAACCACGTTATCAAGTGGGCAACCAGCGACCTCTTTTTGTACAAGAAAAACGGTGGTGGCAATGGTATTGATGCCGAGCTTATCAATACCCACGACACAGCGTGGGGTGGTCTCAACCTCTTCAACGAGAGCCGTTCGCTCATCATCGACGAGGAGCATAGCTACATCTACAACTCGCAGGGTCAGGTAGAGAACTACTACTATGAGTCTATCGTTCCCGGTCAGCCTCAGGTGCTGATTATGGGTGAGTTCCGCCGCGGCGAGAGCGATTGGAGTTGGGGCGTTGGCTATTACAGGCCTATGTTCGACTTCAACAGCTATATCATTGACAGCAATCAGGGCGTTGTTCAGGATGAGGCTAACTACTGGAACGGCTTCTACCAGAACCTCCGTATTCAAGTACAGCACCCCGATCCACTGCCCGAGGATTTGATAAAAGTTGATATCGACACCCGTCCAGACGACGCAATCATCACCGTTGAAGCAGACGAGAGTATCGACCTTGTAAGTGTGATGATATTGAGTGAGTTGGAGTACAATTCGGCTATAAGTATGATTGAGCCCGAGCACCTTCCTTGGTTTGCTACCTCGCTTGTGGGTATGTATGAGGGTGTATCGGCTCAGATTGATCCTTGGGATTCGACAATGGGTCTGCAAGGTCGCTTTATGACTGCCATCAGCCAGTACCTCCAAGACGTTCCTCGTGAGTCGAAATTCTGGGTATATGTTATTGGTATGAGGGGCGACTACAATGGCGACGGCTACCTCGATGGCAACGAGCAGGTATGCAAGTCCTTCGAGTTCCACCTCGACGCTCCTACCAAACCCGCTCCCGAACTTGAAGTTACCGCTTTGGAGTCCACCTCGCCCTTCGAGGTTAGCTTCAATGTTAAGTGTCCTACCAAAGACGCTAAGTCGGGTTGCTCCATCTCCAACTACGAGAAAGAGTGGCTTATGACCGGTATGACTGGTCAGGAGCTTTTGGATGCTTACGGCGATATGTTTGCATTTACCTCTATTGAGCTGATGCAAATCAACTCCGACGAGGGTCTGACCGTGTCGTATCCTTCGCGTCCTAACGAGAACAACTACTTTGCAGCAATGGTTGCCAACGACGAGGGTACCGAGACCTTCTCCGAGACTGTAATCGCACGTTCGCTCCCCGAGCCTGCTGCCGAGAGGGTTGAGAGCGAGCTCTTCGAGAGCCTCAAAGGCGAGTGGACAGCAACCGCAACCGCTTACTACGCAATATACAACCCCGAGACCGAGGAGTATGATCCCTACACCGTTGAGCACTCCTGCGACGTTACTATTGGCGACATTGAGTATCCCGCGAGTCTTGAAGAGCAGCACTACCAAATCTTTGAGCGTCACGGTGTAAGCCGCGAGAATGCCGACAAGTACTACACTGAGTTCAAGGCTGCCGCCAAGACCTTCACCGACAACACTCGCGCTCAGAACCGTATCCTTATGAACGGCTTTAATTTCAGTGGCGACGTTGAGCCCTACTTCGAGTATGCCGATCCATTTAGCCTCTTCATTTCGGACACCTACAATGGCTACACTAGCGAGATGCCTCTCTACGACTTCGGTCCTAAGTGGTACTTGGAGGTTGCAGCCGACGGCTCGGTTAGCGCACCTTTCAACGTAAATTACTTCACTCCTATGTCGAGCTGGTACTCCACCTCGCAGGCTATCTACGAGTCTCACCTGATTGCTCTCGATATTGTGAATGGTGTTCCCGTAGGTTATATGGGCGACGCTGATGGTAACGCTATAAATGGCCACTTCCCCGTTGAGATTTCGGAGGATGGCAACACCATCACCGTTAAACCTTTGGTACACGGCGGCGTAAGCTACTACCCCAATGGCGCCATCTACTACGGCTCGGGCCAGTACTCGATGAGCGTTAAGGTTATCTCGGAGATTGTCCTCACACGCAACACCTCGGCAGCCGCACAGCCTGCTAAGGCAAATCGCATCAAGGGTAAACTCCTCAAAGAGAACTTCCAGTGCAACCAGAAGATTCAGACCCCCGCACGTCCCGCAAGTCGCACCGCTATGGAGCGCATCGAGACCAAGATGGTTGAGAGCTACAACAACTTGACCAGCGAGCAGAGGGCTGAGAAGTGGTTTGAGATTCGCCGCAACGCCGGTAGGCGATAGCTCGTATTTTTGCAATCAGGAACCCTTCTTCGGAGGGGTTTCTGATTGACAATTTGGGCCAAGCTAAAACGACTAAACAAAAGTGAACTATTTTTAAGTACGAATACAAATGAAGCGACTATTTACTACCCTTTTAGCTTCGTGTGCGCTCCTTTCGGCCAGCGCACAACTCCCCTTAGCAGGAGGAAGCCTAACAGGAAGTTTGGAGTCCAACTCCATCTACTACCTCAACGACAATATGTTGGGTAACAGGGAGATTCCCTTTGGCTCGAACGACTACATCAAGCTCGCCTACTACAACGGACGTTGGAGCGCAGGCTTGCAGGGCGACGCCTATTTGCCCGCATTGGTGGGTTACGACGATGTTAGAGGTGCAACCAACGGCGACCGCACACTGGCACTTTCGCACGTTTTTGTGAGCTATCGTGGCGACTGGTTTGATGTCACCGCAGGCGACTTCTTCGAGCAGTTTGGTAGCGGTTTAGCCTACCGTAGTTTCGAGGACCGCCAACTTGGTATGAACAATGCTACTCAGGGACTTAGGTTTGTTGCCAGCCCCATTGAGAATCTCAACATCAAAGCCTTTGTCGGCGCACCTCGACTTGCAGTTGTCAATTACGCAGGCTCAATGGTGGGCGGTGTGGACGCTTCGTTCAACCTCTCAGGCGCTCTGGGCTGGCAGGAGATGATGCTCTCGGTTGAGGGTAGCTATGTGGGTCGCTACGAGAGCCTCACCAAAGAGGGTAGCGAGATTTTCGGTATCAACATTTTCGAGAGCGTGGGCTTGAAAAATCCTATGACTCACCTGCTCTCAGGTAGGGCCGCTTTCGACTGGAATGGCCTGAATCTGAAAGGTGAGTTTGTGGCCAAGACACAAGACATCTCGGAGGCTACCGACACCGAAGCAGTGAATGGTATGGCCCTATTGACAGAGGCCTCCTACACGCTCGGTAAGTTCAACATTATGGCTCAGGGTCGTATGCTGAAAAATATGGGCACTCGTCTGTCGCTCTACGACAGCAGCCTCGGCAATACGCTCAACTACATCCCTGCGCTGACCCGTCAGCACACCTATTTGTTGGCCAACCTCGAACCCCATCAGGTCAATACCCACAGCGAGCTTGCTGCTCAGGCCGACCTCTACTACTCCATCCGTCACAAGAAAGACCGCCGCAACTTCTGGCGTTTCCACGCCAATATGTCGATTGCACACAACTACGAGGCTGGCAACCTGAGCTGGATGGACCTCAATGTTGATGTTGAGCGTCAGTGGAACAAGGATTGGAAAGCTACGTTTATGTACTCGATGCAGCAGCGCAACCCTATGAAGGGCTATGCCGACCTGCTCTTTACATCGCACATCTTTGTGGCCGACGTAACCCACAAGATTGATCGCAAAAACTCCATTCGCGCCGAGTTGCAGTATCTCTACTCCAACGACTACGAAGGCGACTGGATGGCAGCATTGGTGGAGTATAACCTCTCGCCCTCGTGGAGCTTCTTCGTGAGCGATATGTACAACCACCAGCGCATTGAGACCAACAACGACAAGGTAAACTATTACAGCATTGGCGCAAGCTACACCTACGACCGCACTCGCGTACAGCTCAGCTATGGTCGCAACCGTGCAGGTATGATTTGCTCGGGTGGCGTATGCCGCTACACCCCCGCCTACACAGGCTTCAACCTGCTGCTTAGCACCTCGTTCTAATTGGCTTACACGAATTTAAGAAATACAAACAACTAAAAAAACAGAAATGAAAGTACTTCGTTTTATTGCCGCAGCACTTGCTCTTGCAATGGTTGCTTGCGGACCCGACGATGGCGAAGGTGATGGCGAGAAGACCGACAACTTCAAAGTTGTAGCCTCCACCTACACCATTGCAGCAGACGGCACAGATGCCGTTGAGTTTACAGCCACCTTCAATGGCGAGGCCCTTACAGCCGACAACGTTGAAGCCTTTGTGAACGACACAAAGACCCAGATGCCCGGCTTGAAATTCTCGACCAACGAGGCTGGCAGCTACACAATCTACTTCACCTATGGTGAGTTGCGCTCGGAGACATTCTTGATTGAGGCTGTAAATGTGGGTGGTCTTGACCTCTCGCCCAACAGCGAACAGGGCCTTACCCTGCGTGCCACCACTACCGCATTCCAGTTGGATGTGGATGAGGTATTGATTATCGTGCGCTACAAAGGCGAGGTTATCGACCCCTCGAAAGTTACCTTCTACGACTTGGCCGACAACTCGGTGCTCACTTTCGAGAGCAAGGATGTGACCGACATCAATGGCGATACATACAAACTGGCCATCTATACCGCCAACCAGCCCGGCACAAGGAGCATCTGGGCTGCTCGTAATAGTGGCCCCGGCGACTCGCGCGAGAAACCTGTGACCATCACAGCCGTAGATTTTGCCATCCCCGCAAGGGCTATCGACCCCAAACCAGAGAGCACCTCGTTCAATAAGAGGATGTTTATAACCCAGTTTACCGGTACTGAGTGTGGCTACTGCCCCTTCTTCATTGCCGCTCTGAAACGACTCTCGGAGGATGACGAGTATAACAAAAAGTATGTTTTGGCTGCCGTTCACACCTACAACAACCACGACCCTATGTTCCCCGTTGATAACAGCGACATCGACCAGACCTTTGGCGTTTCGGGCTACCCCACTGTTGTGTGCGATATGAAATACTCGCTCAACAACAACGGCTTCCAGACCAACCTCTCACAGCTGAAAAACCGCATCAACGAATCGCTCAAAGAGGATGCTAAGGTTGGTATTTCGGCTAAGATTGCCAACGACAACGGCAATATCGTCGTAGCTCGCGTGACCGTCAAGGCTGCCGAGGAGGGCGAGTACCGTGTTGGCGCTTGGCTCGTTGAGGATGGCGTCTATGCAATGCAGTACAACAACGGTTGCAGGGAGTACACCGACAAAGAGTTCAGCACCCACGAGGCTGCTGTGCGCATTGCCGACTCCAAACCCGAGGGCGAAAGCCACTACGCCGGCTACTCGTTGGGCAAACTTGCCGCAGGCGAGATTGCCGACAAAGTGTTCGTTATGGAGCTCAAAGAGGATGCCGACACCGACAACGCAAAGCTCCATTGGGTAAAGGAGAATTGCCGTTTGGTGTTCTTCGTAACTGTTCAGACCAGCAATGGCGCATATGTCACCAATGTTGTTGAGAATGATAATCTGACTCAGACAATTACATTTGACTACAAATAGTTTGCTCGCGCAAACCACTCTACCAAAGGTCACTTCTGGGAAGTGACCTTTTTTGTTTTTGGACATCGTAGAAAAAAGTGAGGCAGTATTGGTAGAATTTGGAGAAAAATTCATACATTTGTATGATTTACTATTTTTTAGGTATATGGCAGACAACTACCTTGAAAAGAAAATGGAAGAGTTTAGGGCCAACACGGGACAAAAGTCGCGCCGAGGCGCCAACACCCTTACGAAACTCTTTGAGAAGAATCGAAGCTATCGTGGCTACGACAACAGCTATGTTGTCCGCCCCGACCAGTTGCGTCGTCTGATTGCCGTAAATACCCAAATTCCCTCCGCACGCAATGCCCAACTACTCCGTTTCCGCCCCGTCACCCACGAGGAGGCCCACAAGGTATTGCCCCACATCCGCTTGGGAGGCGCACTGAGGGATTTGCACCTACCTTTTGAGGGTACCGAGCCGAGGGCTTTCATTGTGATTTGCTCGGCCACCCCCACCCCCGACCACTACGTCTATATCGACTTGGGCATCTCGGCCCAGAGTATGCTGTTGCAGGCTGTGGAGATAGGCTTGGGCGGCATCTGCATTGGCGCGTTCGACAGAGAGCCAATCAAAGAGGCGCTTTCGCTCCCCTACGAGCCGCTGCTGGTAGTGGCCATAGGCAAACCCGCCGAGGATATAACTCTTGTGGAGATTGGTGCGGAGGATAATCACAACTACTGGCGCGACGAGAATGGACGCCACTATGTACCCAAAGTTAGACTCGACGAGCTAATTGTAGAGTAAGAGAAGAACAAACAACAATAAATTAGTAATAAACAAAAACTAAACAGACTATGAAGAAAACATTGGTTGACCTTTTTGAGGAGTCGGTTGCTAATTATGCTGGCAACGTCTTTCTGAAAGAGAAAATTGGTAAAACTTGGACCGATACTACCTATGCTCAGACCCGCGATGCAGTCTATGAGATTGGTGCTGGTTATGTAAAGCTGGGTGTAGCCCCCAAAGACAATATGGCTCTGCTCTCGGAGGGTAGGAATATGTGGATTATGTCGGAGCTTGCTATGTTCTACGCAGGTGCTGCCAACGTGCCCCTGTCGATTAAACTCGAAGAGAGCAACGACCTGACATTCCGTCTGCGCCACTCAGACACCAAGTGGATTGTAGTGTCGAAGAGCCAGCTGCCCAAAATCCGTCGCATTATGGACGAACTTCCTTTGGTTGAGAAGGTTATCATCATCGACCACGTTGATGACTTGCAGGAGAAAGAGATTCTGATGGACGACGTTAGGGCTATGGGTCGTGAGCTTTTGGCCGAGGACAAAGAGGGCTTCCTCAAAATTGGTCAGGCCATCCAAAACAACGACTTGGCAACCATCACCTACACCAGTGGTACTACCGCCGACCCCAAAGGCGTTTGTCTGTCGCACCGCAACTATACCTCCAACGTTGAGCAGGCCCTCACGCTGATGGATATCGACAGCTCGTGGCGTACACTCATCATCCTGCCTTTGGACCACTGCTTTGCACACGTTGTAGGTTTCTACATCTTTATGCATAAGGGTGCTCAGGTTGCTACCGTACAGAATGGTCGCAACGGTATGGAGACTCTGAGGAACATTCCTCTGAATATCAAGGAGGTTAAACCCCACATCATCCTCTCGGTACCCACTCTGGCCAAGAACTTCAAGAAGAACATCGAGAACAACATCAAGGCCAAAGGTAAGGTGGTTGAGACCCTCTACAACTGGGGTTTGAAGAATGCTATTGCCTACAATGGCGACAGCGACAAGGAGCGTGGTAAAGGTCTTAGGGCTTTGCGTAAACCTCTGGTATGGTTGTTCGACAAGGTTATCTTCTCGAAAGTTAGAGAGGCATTTGGTGGCGAGATGAAGTTCTTTGTTGGTGGTGGCGCGCTGCTCGACAAGGAGTTGCAGGTATTCTTTATGGCTGTTGGTATGCCTATGTTCCAAGGCTATGGTCTGAGCGAGGCTACCCCCGTAATCTCGTCGAATGGTCCTCGTAGATATCAGTTCGGTTCGAGCGGCGTTATGGTCAAACCCTTCGAGATGAAGATTTGCGATCCCGACGGCAACGAGCTTCCCGAGGGCGAGAAGGGCGAGATGGTCTGCAAGGGC
>JAGBVY010000142.1 GCA_017630115.1 Tidjanibacter sp.
GCATTGGGGAAGCCCACGAGGCCTACATCTGCCAAGACCTTAAGCTCGAGGATGAATGCGCCCTCCTCGCCCTCCTCGCCAGGCTGTGCGTAGCGGGGTGTCTGGTTTGTCGCTGTGCGGAAGTGCCAGTTGCCCAAGCCGCCACGGCCACCCTTGAGTAGCACGAGCTGCTCGCCATGCTCCGTAACCTCGCCCACAGACTCGGTGTATGTCTCGCCTGTCTCCTCGTCGGTATATACGCGCTTGGCTACCGTGCCGAGGGGTACGGGTATGATGATGTCCTTGGCGTCGGCACCTGTAGAGCGTGCGCCATGACCATTCTCGCCATCCTCTGCAAACTGGTGGCGCTTATATTTGAGGTGGATAAGTGTCCAATACTGGCTGTCGCCCTGAAGAATGATGCTGCCGCCCTTACCGCCGTCACCGCCATCGGGGCCACCGAAGGCTACGAACTTCTCACGACGGAAGTGGCATGAGCCAGCACCACCGTGACCTGAGCGTGCAAAAATCTTAACATAGTCGACAAAGTTACTTCCTGCCATAATTGCTTATTATTAAATTCGGGCACAAAGATACAAAAAAAATCCAATATACCTTCACCTCACATAAATATATGTGTTACCAGTCCCACACATCGAAGTAGACTACCTTGTGGTCGTGGATGATGATGCGGATAAGACTCATGCTGTGGTCGCTTAGATTAAACAAGTTGCGGATAAGCCTCTCGTTATCCCACAGGGTGTATGGCGCCATCTCATACTCGTATGAAAATGGATGATAGTCATAATGCTTGCGCGCATCTTTCTCCGCATCGGGATAGCCCTTATAGATGGCAAACATCTCCTCGGATGATTGAAGGTGGGAGTAGTCGCACGGCTCTAGTCCCTCGTCGGTAAAGGCATAAATGCCCTTGTTGCACTTGAATTCGTATGTCGTTCTCATTGCCGGAAGATATGTGCAACTGCGAATGTATAGCGTGTCGCAGTCGTAGTTAATGATGCCGCTATCGTCTAACATGCGTGAGTACTGCTCCGCAAAGTGGTTGCATCTTATTTTGGTGTGCTTCATCTCTGCAGCACTTCCATTATAATAGCTGTCATGCACACTTGTGCAGCGGCACTCGGTTCTCTCTATGTGACGCGCGATGTCGCTAAAACATTTAACCTCAGATGGTTGCTGCGTCTCTATGATGTCGGTTTTTTCCAGGTTTGTAGACTCGAAATAGCACTCGGTGATGTCGCGATTATTCTCTGTTATGGCGGGCTGTGCATCGACAATCTCATATCTTGAATCTGCGAAGTTGTAGTCCCATGTGCAGCGTTCGCTCTTGCTAATGCGATATGGTGTCCACTTCCAATTTGCATTATAACGCAGTGTGTCACTCTGGGTGTAGATGTGAGTTTTGAGGCTCTCCGTTAGCTCTATGCCGATATATAGCACATTGCATGGCAGCTGGATGTTGTGCCTTTTTGCGAACTTTAGCAACGACTCCTCCTCGCGATAGCATGGGGCGGCGGCATGGCGAAAACGGCGGTGCGGACTCCTCTTCTTGAGTTGAAAGACCAACTCATCTACGGTTACTGCATCCAACTCGCTTGCGGGATATACAATGCCGTCATACTTGAAATATATCGTGTAACAGGCATATTCATTGCACGCCTCTCTTACCTCTAATGTTTTGAGTATCATAGAGGAAAGCATATCGGGGTGTGGCATCTGTGCCCTTGACGCCATTGCTGGGAATATAACAACTACTATGAGCAGCAATAACCTTTTCATCTCTACTTCAGAATTTTTCTGCAAGTTAACACTTCTTTCCCAATAAAGCAACCCCTCGACCGATTATGGGTTACAAAAATGTAACCCGCTAGAGGGTTAGCTGACTATGTCCGTAGCTGCGGGGTAACTCGCACAATAAGTCTTATTCCATCCGCACAACCTACACATCCGTATGTAATAAAAAAAAGGCCTCCTCCGCAGAGAAAGCCTCAGTGCCACACTCTGACAGATTATCGAACTATTGTAGAGGATTTCTATAAGGTTGTAGAGTTTGTTGAGTGGTTGAAGGAATACTATCCAGAGAAAATCCCCCTCATTGTAGAGAGTAAATAGCTATGGGTTATCATCCTTTTGACGGTTGATAACCCCCTCCTCTATTGTCTGTTGCAACGGTATCCTCCCTCGCATAATTACCCCCTGGCAGAGTAGGTTAAATAGGTTGGTGTTGTGTCATGCAGTGGTTGCAATGAGAAAAAAGTTAAAAATATTCATATTAATCTTGTTATTTTTTCTATGCATTCTATATTTATTAATAAACACTTATAGATATGGAACAGAGAAAAAGAATTTATCGAGAATTGGATGCTGATACCAAACAAAAAATCAGTAGAGCAACAGTAGGGAAAGCTAAATCAGCAGCTCACAAACAGCACATCAGCCAAGCAATGAAGAAGTACTGGAGCACTGTGCCCAGTAAACATAAACCAATAACGATGGATGACTACTTCAACACCTCTCGTTAACCACTTATCAAGGTAAAGTTGTCATCATTTTGGGTAAAAATAATAGCAGTGAAAAATGAAAAAATATAGTGTTAACATTCGACAAACTAAAAATAGTAACAAGTATTGAACAC
>JAGBVY010000143.1 GCA_017630115.1 Tidjanibacter sp.
CCCAGTAAACTCAGTAAACTCAGAGAACCCAGAGTACCCAGAGAACCCAGTAAACCCAGTGTATAGGCCTTATAAGGCCCATAAGGCTTATAGGGCTTAGGGGCCATATCCCCTAACCTCCCATTCAACTCTCAACTAACAAAACGCGGGTATCAAATTTGATACCCGCGTTTTAAGTTAATCAAACGAGGAGCCGCCGATAAATTCCCTCAGCAGTGAGGTTGGGGGTATTTCGCGCCCATCAAGGAGCGAGAAGTTGTCGATGAATTTCAGCAGTCGGGTGGCCTCGCCATAGACCTCCTCCGTATCGGGCACGCCCAGTAGCAGGGGCACAACGTGGTTCTTCAAAACGGGTAGTTCGTAGAGCAGCGAGGAGTTGAACATCACGTCGGCATTTTCCTGATAGGGGAATATATATTTCTCCTCGCCACGACGCACACTCTGCCAACGTTTGAGTGTGGCCTCGGCGCTTGTGCCACGATAGGCATTGTCGCGCACCATACGTCGGATGAGGCGGTTGTCGGTGGTGTGGATGCGTGAGAGGTCGTCCATAGAAATCGAGGTCAGGCACGAGATATAGACCTTAAATTTCAGGTGTTCCTCAATCTGAGCAGTCAGTTTGGGGTTCAGGGCGTGTATGCCCTCGACTATGAGTATGGAGCGAGGGCCGAGTTGCAGCGGCTCATCGTGCCACTGGCGACGGCCGGTGATGAAGTCGTAGCGTGGAATATCGACCCTCTCGCCCGCAAACAGACGTGTGAGGTGGTCGTTGAAGGTGGCGATGTCGAGTGCGTCGATGGTTTCGAAGTCGTAGTCGCCATTCTCGTCGCGTGGGGTATCCTCCCTGTCGAGGAAGTAGTCGTCGAGCGAAATCATCGTTGGCAGTAGTCCAAGTATGCGTAGCTGTATGCCCAGACGTTTCGAGAAGGTGGTTTTGCCACTCGACGAGGGGCCACTCACCAAGACCATACGAGTGCCCTTAGAGGTGTGGGCCTGAGCTATTCGGTCGGCTATGGCTCCGAGTTTCTTTTCGTGGAAGGCCTCGGCAATCTTTATTAGGTCGCCGCCGTCGCCCTCGGCAATCTTGCGGTTGAGCTGTCCGATGTTGGCCACACCCATAACATCGACCCACTCACGATACTCGCGAAAGACATCGAACATCTTATCCTGCGCCACCATAGGCTCGAAGCTGTCGGGGGCGGTGCGTGAGGGCACAGCAATGTAGATGCCGTCGTAATAGACCCTCAGGTCGTAGAGGTGGATGTAGCGTGTTGAGGGGGCCAGAGCGCCGTAGAAGTAGCCGGCCAAATCGTCGAGCGTATAGACCGTAACGTAGAGGTGGGGGCGCGAGGAGATAATCTCCACCTTATCCTCGAAACCGAGCTTGCGGTAGATATCCAAAACCTCGTCTTTGAGCAACTTATGGCGCACAATGGGGAGGTCGGCGGCAATGATTTCGTCGAGCCTCTGCTTTATGGCGGCCACAATCTCGGGCGAAGACTTAATGCCTTCAATCTCGCAGTAGAAGCCTCTGGAAATGGAGTGTGTGATACGGAAGCGGTGGGTGGGGTAGAGGTCGCGCACAGCCTTGTGGAGTGCCAAGAAGAGGGTGCGCTGATAGACCCTCGAACCCTCGAAATGGGTAATGTCGATAAACCTCACGCTCATAGGCTCGCCCACGCGTGCATCTAGTTCGCGTATGCTGTTATTTACATAGGCCGCAAGGAAGGGGTGACCACTCTTGCTGCGGAGACCTTCGGCAATGGAGCCGAGTGTTGTTCCCCACTCAACCTCCATTGTGGAGTCTATATTCTCACATACGATTTTGATTTTGTTGCTATTCATACAGGTTTATAGTTTGAGGATGCTACTTTTCGTATGTTGTTTTGACTAACAACTTCTCAAAGTTACAAAAATCTTTGTACTTTTGTCACAAACTAACACAAAAAGAGCACATATTGGCTATGAAATCCATCCGTTTGACACTTTTTACCCTCGCCACACTCCTCGCTGTGGCCTCCTGTACCCCCAAGACCGAGCACATTATCATCATCTCCACCAGTGACATCCACGCCAAATTGGATATGATGCCACGCTTGGCTACACTCGTCGATGAGGCGCGCGCACAAGACAGTGCCAAGGTTTTTCTTGTAGATGCCGGCGACCGCTGGACGGGCAACGCTTTTGTCGATATGGCCACCCACGCAGGTCGTCCCATCATCGAGCAGATGAATCGCCTCGGCTACGATGTGGCTACCTATGGCAACCACGAGTTCGATATGGGTCTTGATACGCTCCAAAAGCGTGTTGAGGATGCCGAGTTCGACCTCGTATTGGCCAATGTCAATACGGGTACTACGGCTTGGCAGCAGCCCAAACCCTATGTGGTTAAACGCGCTGGTGGGGTGAAGGTTGGCTTCCTCGGCATTGTGACCAACTATGCCAATGGCCACCCCGATGGCGACGACCCTGTCTATGTGGGCACTGAGTTCTACTCGCCCGAGTGGACAGCCGAGCGCTATGGCAAAGAGCTGCGTCAGAAGTGCGACCTGATGGTGGTCATCTCCCACTGTGGCCTCGACCGTGACACCACCAACCTCGCCACCGCCTTCCCCTATGCCGACCTACTTATTAGCGGTCACACCCACGAGACCTATTCGGGTAAGGTGGGCGATGTGGCCATTGTGCAGGGCACAAACAAACTCAAAGCTGTTGGCCTTACTACCATCACTATGCGTGGCGGCGAGGTAGAAAAACTTACAACTCGCTATATCTCCTTGCCTGAGGAGGGTAAGGCTTCTGTGAAGGAGGCGGTAGAGGCCTATGGCAACAATCCTTTCCTTACGGAGTCCATCGGCACACTCACTGCCGAGGCTTCCAAGCGTGGCTTGGCTCAACTTATGGCCGACGAGGGCCGACGTGTGGCGGGCACCGACCTTGCTTTCTACCACATTGGTGGCACCCGCTTGCCCTATTTGGCCGAGGGCGATGTTTCGCGTGCCGATGTCTATGAGTTGGAGCCATTCCAGAGCTATCTGGCCATAACGACAATGACTCTCGGCGAGATTGAGGAGATGATTATCAATAAGTTCAACGACACGACCAACTACAAAGAGTCCCACCGTGAGGACCTTATCCCTTCGGGTCTTAGCTATACTATTGTGACCAACTCTGCGGGCGATGCTGTTGATGTTATCATCCGCCCCGAGCAGCGCAAAGAGCTCTATACGGTAGCAATGTCGGACTATGTCTATGGCAACAAAGTCTATGCCTATCCACGTCGCCCCGAGGAGGGTCGTTCGCCTCTGGTTACGGCCTATCTGATTGACCTTTTTGGTCGTGGCCCTGTTACGCCCGATAATACACCTAGGGTGGTTATTAAATAAATAGGTCTACCGTCTACCGTCTACCGACCTAAGTCAAAATAATTTTGAATTTTGAATTAAAAAACGCGGGTATTAAAAAAGATACCCGCGTTTTTGTTGTGCTTAACTGCTGATTATTTGAACTTTACTACCGTGATGCCGGCACCACCTCGGTCGGGGTGGTCGTCGGTGGCGGAGGCCACTTGTGGAATGTAGCGCAGGTAGCGTCGCACCTCCTCTTTGAGTGCGCCCGTACCCTTGCCGTGCAAGATGGTCACAGTGCCTATGCCTACCATTATGGCGTCGTCGATGAAGTCCTGCACAACCTCCATAGCCTCGCCGGCCCTCATACCTCTGATGTCGATATTGTCTTTGAAGGCTAGCTTGCGGCTCGAAATATCCACACTCACAACGGTGCGGGCTGTGGTTGGGCGAGTCTGTTTCTTGTATTCGTTCTGACTTATGGCCTCCAAGCGGTCGATGGCGATGGTGGTGGTAATCTGGCCTATGGCTACGGTTGCTTTTTTGCCCTTTACCGACACTATCTCACCCACACCCTCTTGTCCGACGATGCGTACTTTTGCCCCCACAACTATTGGTAGCACCACTGGCTCAGGCTCGGCTTTGGGGGTACTCTCCACCTCGCCACGCTGGGCCTTACGTTCGGCACGTTTCTGGCGGCGACGCTCAATCTTCTCCATCTCGCGGGCCACCTTCTCGCTCTCGGCCGAGAGGTAATCGACATCGCTTTCAACCC
Source organism: Tidjanibacter sp. (assembly GCA_017630115.1). Lineage (GTDB taxonomy): Bacteria > Bacteroidota > Bacteroidia > Bacteroidales > Rikenellaceae > Tidjanibacter. The sequence continues at coordinate 4,123 of JAGBVY010000143.1, forward strand.
TCTCTCTGAGCGATTCCAGTTCGCGACGAGCAAGTCTTGTGGTCTCTCTCTCGGCCTGCGACTCGCGTATTATGCGCACCGTATTCTCAATCGTGCGGTTGGTCTGGTCGAGTATCTCGCGAGCATCTTCCTTGGCCTGACGGATGATGGCCGCACGCTCCTCTTTGAGTCCTGCCAGGCGGGTTGCATACTCGCTCTCCATCTCCTCCACACGCCTATCGGCTATGCGTATGCGCTCACGTTTCTGCTCCCAGTAGTTGCGACTGCGGGCCACCTCGCGCAGCTGACGTTCGAGGCTCATAACCTCTGTGCCGACCTTCTCGGAGGCGCTGCGGATAATCTGCTCCGGTAGTCCAATCTTGCGTGCAATCTCAATGGCAAACGAGCTGCCCGGCTCGCCCATTTCCAGTCGGAATAGGGGGCGTATGTTCTGCACATCGAAGAGCATTGCTCCGTTGGCCACACCTCGGTGGTTGGAGGCGAAATACTTTATGTTGGTGTAGTGGGTTGTGACAATTCCGTAGGTGCCCGACTCCACAAATCTTTCGAGCATAGCCTCGGCAATAGCACCACCAATGGTGGGCTCTGTGCCGCCACCAAACTCGTCGATGAGGATGAGTGTAGAGGGGCCTGCTCCGGCGAGCATCTCCTTCATATTCGTCAGGTGTGACGAGTAGGTCGAGAGGTCGTTCTCGATGCTTTGTTGGTCGCCAATGTCGATGAAGATACGCTCGAAGATGGGCAGCTCGCTAAGTCCGCCCGCAGGTATGGCAAGGCCACACTGGAACATATATTGTAGCAATCCTACCGTTTTCAGACATACCGACTTACCACCTGCATTGGGGCCCGAGATGACCAATATGCGACGGCCTCCATCGAGGCGCAAATCCAGTGGTACAACCTCTTTTTTCTCCTTGGCGTGGCTCTGTTGGAGCAGAGGGTGGCGGGCTTCGACGAGTCGCAGGGTGCCGTCGTCGGAGAGTATGGGTTTGTAGGCGCCATTGGCAACAGCCCAACGTGCTTTGGCTCTGAGGAAGTCGAAGCCGGTGAGGTAGCGGCGGCTCTCGGCCATCTGACCACCATAGGGGCGTATGCTCTCGGTAAACTCCGTCAGCAGGCGTATAATCTCCCTGCGCTCGGCATACTCCAACTCTTTCAGCGCGTTGTTAATCTCCACCACCTCCACAGGCTCAATATAGACAGTCTTACCTGTGGCCGACTCGTCGTGGACAAAACCTCGGAGTTTGCGTTTGTTAGCCGCTGCAACGGGTATGACACTACGGCCATCCCTTATTGAGAGCGACGCACCCTCCTCCACAATGCCCTCCTTGATGGCGGCAGCCAGTACGGCCTGCAACCTCTTGGCGGCCTGACCCTCGTGAGCGCGTATGGAGCGACGTATCTCATAGAGCTCTGCTGAGGCACTATCCCTCACCTCGCCGTGGCGGTCGATGAGGGTGTCGATGTGGCTTACCACATCGGGGAACGACTCTACCTTCGCCGATTCAGAGGCCATAAGTGGATAGCGCTGGCGGGCCGAAAGGAACATCCGTGTCGCCTCGCCCACACCTTTCAGACCTCCGCTCAGAAGTAGCAATTCGTCGGCTTCCAGAAAAGAGCCTTGTGTAGCAAGTTTGGCCACTACAATGCTAAATTCCACCAGTTCCCCTTTGGGGAATTGTGGCTCGGTAAGCAGTGCCAGTCTAACCTCTTCGGCCACACTCTGTCGCCACTCAACCTCCTTGGCCGAGGTGGAAAAATCCATCTGAGCCACCAGTTCCGAAGCCGATGGAGTAGAGCAAAGTTCGGCCACCTGACGGCGTATGCGCTCAAAGCCGAGTTTTATTTCGAGTTTCGTATTTTCCATTGTTGCTTAGTCGAATAGTTTGTGCCCTGCCTTTTGGGGTGGGTTATTCGTAGAGGTTGTCGTAGTGCGACGACGACTTTTCGTATTTGAGGTCCTGCAAGAGCGACGACTTGACGCTGATGTTGAAACTCCAACTCTTACGATAACCAAATGGCACACAGGTGAAGTTCATCTGCCAGCAGTGCAAGTCCCTCACCAGAGTCATAGCACCCGGGGTGAGTTGTCGGGAGTCGAAGTCGTAACCACCTGAGTAGTTTATTGCCCACTTGCGGTCTTTGTCGAGCGTCAGTGAGGCTTGGAAACTTAGCGTATTGACTATTCGTTTAACCATACCATTGTCGGTATAGTTGATTGAATAGTTGAACGAGAAGTTCCACGGCATCGAGAAGTCGTAGTACTGCGAGGTCATAAGCTGACGACGTAGGGCCGGGTCGAGCGGGTCGTTGGGGTCGTAGAAATAGGGGTTGGAGTATTCGGGATACTGCTTCGAGATGTCGTTTATGGTGGCCTCCGTATAGAG
>JAGBVY010000144.1 GCA_017630115.1 Tidjanibacter sp.
CTCACAGGAGGTTACCGATGCTTGCCAGAAGCACGGTGGTTTCTACCTCGGCTCCATTGGTGGCCCTGCTGCAATCTTGGCTAAGCAGAGCATCAAGAGTGTTGAGGTGGTCGATTTCCCCGAGTTGGGTATGGAGGCCGTTAGGAAGATTTACGTTGAGAACTTCCCTGCATTTATCATTGTAGATGATAAGGGCAACGACTTTTTTGCTGAGTTCAAACACTAAAAGTGTTGTAAATACGTTTTTGTAGCGAGGCTGCCCTGCTTTTGGTAGTAGGGCAGCCCCGTTGTGACGTGTGGAGGGGTGTGTGCATAGGCTTATCTCCTTTTTGTCGGAGCGCCTCAATGCGGCTCTACCTCTGCACCGAATAAGTGATTTTTTCAAACAATAGGAGTTTGAGGATGAAAAAATTATTTCTGACGATAGTTGCTCTTGTAGCATTTCTCTTTACGGCCCACTGCGAGGAGGTATCCTTTGAGGTGAATGTGCCGAGGGTTGTGGCTGTGGGTCAGCCCTTTGGAGTGGAGTTTTCTATCAACGCCACCCCCAAGAACTTTGTTGCACCCAGCTTTGAGGGCTTCGATGTCTTGGCCGGCCCTTCAACGTCGAAGAGCAGTAGCGTGCAGTTTATAAATGGCACTATGAGCCAGACGGTCAATCACACATATAGCTATGTTCTGATGTGTGCCAGCGAGGGCGAATATACCATTGGCTCGGCCAGCGTCAAGGCCGACGGCAAGGAGTATAACACCCCCACGATTACGCTCAAAGCTGTTAAGGAGCGCACCTCGTCGGAACCATCGAAGGGTGGCGACGAACAGGGTGGCCGTGGCGGGCAGCAGAGCAGTGTGGCTACCTTGGCCGACGACGATGTGCTGATTGTGGCCTCTGTCGATAGAACCAACGTCTATAAGGGGCAACCCATACTTGTTACCTACAAACTCTACACCCGCGTAGCTATGAATGCCGAGGGGCAGAAGATGCCTTCGTTTGCAGGCTTTTGGACTCAGAGGCTCAATGTCGATAGTAACCGCTGGGTTAGGGAGGAGTATGAGGGCAAACTCTACGATGCTTGCCCTATTGCGGAGTATCTGATTTTTCCGCAGCAAAGTGGCCAGATGAAGGTTGAGCCTTTGGAAATGTCGATTGTTGCGAGGTTGCAGGTCAAGAGTCCCCGCAGGGCTCGTGACCCCTTTGCCGACTTTTTCGATGTGCCACAGGTGCAGGAGGTGCGACGCACAATACGTTCGCGCGAGATTGCGCTGAATGTGAAGGCTCTGCCCGAGGGCGCTCCTTCGAGTTTTGGAGGCGCTGTGGGTACGTTTGAGATGAATGTCACCCCTCCCGCCGACGAGATTGAGGCCAATAGCGCTGTGAGCTATGTTGTGAAAATATCGGGCGAGGGCAACCTCTCAATGATTCAGGCTCCGCAGATTGCACTCCCCTCGTCGTTTGAGCAATATAGTGTCAGGAGCACCGAGAGCATCCAATCGACGGCTCGTGGTGTGAGTGGCTACCGCCAGTTTGAGTACCCAATGATTGCGCGTGCCGAGGGCGACTTCTTTATCCCTGCGCTCGAATTTACCTACTTCAACCCCCGATTGCAGAAGTATGTGACCCTCACAGCTCCCGAATATGCCATCCACGTCAGTCCCGATAGCTCGGCTGCCAGCGGTATGCCCAATGCTACGGTTGTGAGTGGCATCGACAAGGAGTCTATCCGATTCCTCGGTAGCGACATCAGGTTTATCCACTTGGGCGACTCGGGCTTGCGTCGTGCCGGAGGTGTGTTCCTTTTCAGCGGCAACTACTTCCTCATAGTGGCACTTATGATTGTGCTCTTTGTGCTGCTACTGGTGTGGCTCTCGCGCCGCCTGAAAGAGATGCGTAATCAGGCTATGCTCAAAGGCAAGAGGGCCAATAAGGTCGCACTGGCTCGCTTCCGTGCTGCCGAAAAGTATATGAAGGAGGATAATAGGCGTGGCTTCTATGAGGAGATGCTAAGAGGTTTGTGGGGCTACTTGGCCGACAAACTTAACATCCCTGTGGCCGACCTGACCAAGGAGAATATCCGTGAGCGCTTGGCGCGCAAAGGTGTTCAGAGTGAGGATATTGAGAATTACGTTTTGCTCATTGGCGAATGTGAGTATGCTCAGTATGCCCCCTCGGGTAGCGGGCTTTTGCAGGATAGCTACCTCAGAGGTGTGGAGCTAATCTCGCGTTTGGAAGCAGTGATAAATAGGTAGTCGGAGAAAACAATTTGAATTGCAAAAAAACGGTATGAAACGAATCATAATAACCCTTTTATCGACATTGTTGCTTGGTGGGGCTGCTGTGGCGGAGCCTACGAATCTGAGTGTGGAGGAACTTTGGCAACGAGGCTCAACGCTCTACTCGGCAGGCGACTACAACGGTGCTGTTGCCACCTACGACTCCATCGTGAGCGAGGGGTGGGAGAGTGCCCCTCTTTACTACAACCTTGCCGGTGCTTACTTCAAGGCAGGCAAGACGGGTGAGGCAATTCTCAACTACCACCGTGCTCTGAGGCTCGACCCCTCCAATAAGGATGCGGCCTACAACTTGGCCTATGCGGAGAGTTTTGTCAAAGACCGCATCGAACAGGTGCCTGAGTTCGCACCGAGTAGGTGGATTGGCGTGGCCTCGCGTATGATGAGTGCCGACGGCTGGGGTGTCTTGTCGCTTGTGGCCTTGGGAGCGATGCTCGTTGCGGTGTTGTTCTACCTGCTCTCGGCAAGTAGGCGCATCCGTAAGTGTGGCTTTGTTGTGGCTTTGGTGGCTCTGGTTGTGGTTGTTGGCTCGCTGAGTTTCGGCACAAGTGCTCGTGGCCGCCTCTTGGCAGAGGACGAGGCTGTGGTGCTATCCTCAGCTGCTGTGGTTAAGGCCTCGCCTGAGCGCACGAGCAAAGACCTCTTTATTCTCCACGAGGGTACAAAAGTTGAGGTGCTCGATAGTTTTGGCGAATGGACCGAGATACGCATTGCCGACGGTAACGAGGGGTGGATTCGCACCACCTCCATTGAGATTATTTAACTCTAAGTAAAACCAATCGTAGATATGTCGAAGTTGCTTAATGATGCCGTAGTGGAGTTGTCCAAACTGCCCTCAGTGGGCCGTCGTACAGCCTTACGCCTTGCTCTCCACCTGCTCGGCGAAGAGCCCGAGGAGGTCGATAGCCTTGCCGAGGCGCTTGTGCGATTCCGTCGCGATGTGCGCTTCTGCGCCCGATGCAACAACCTTACCGACAACGAAATATGCCCCATTTGTGCCGACCCCAATCGTGACCGCTCTACTGTCTGTGTGGTTGAGCAGGTGGGCGATGTGATGTCGATTGAAAATACACGTCAGTACAACGGCCTCTACCACGTCTTGGGTGGAGTGATTTCGCCGATGCAGGGCATAGGTCCAAGCGACTTGAAGATAGACCTGCTTATTGACAACATTGCCCGAGGTGAGATTCGGGAGGTTATTTTGGCCATAGGCGCTACGGTTGAGGGCGAGACCACCTTATTCTATATTATGCGTCGCTTGGCTCAGTTTGAGGGTTTGAAGGTGACGAAGATAGCTCGTGGCATTGGCGTTGGTGACGAGATTGAGTATGCCAACGAACTTACCATAGCTCACGCGTTGCATAATAGAATTGAGGTTAAACAATAATTTCGAGCGCGCTTTGCGGTCGGCTGTGCCTTGTGGGTGCTTTTTGCACCAACCTGCGATAGGTGGCTTCCTCATTTACGTTAGTAAACTGCGGAGCCACCTTCTTGTTTGGCCCAAAAATCCCTCCACAAAACCCAGCCTCCCTTCTCGCGACCCTGTGTGTTTATTTTGCACCAGACGTCAGAGAGCGAGTTCCTCACTTACCTTAGTAAGCTGCGGTGTCGCTTTCTCATTTGGTACAAAATTTCCTCAACAAATCGCACTCGACCCTCTCCCGACTGGTGGTTTGTAGCTCTCCCCACTGGCGGCTGTGTGTCTAACGTCTAACGCCCCAAGTCCTTAAAGGCTTTAAGGGCCTTAGGGGCATTAAGGGTTTATAGGGCCTCCCTAACCTCCCTAATAATTTTGAATTTTGAATTTTGCATTTTGAATTCATTTTCGCCCCACAACCACCCCTCCCCTATGTCAGGGGAGGATGCCCAAAGGGCAGGAGAGGTTAGTTGCGCCAAAGGCGCAGAGCTGACTACTGGGAGGACTGGGAGTACTGGGAGGACTGGGAGAACTGGGAGAACTGGGAGAACTGGGAGAACTGGGAAGTCTCAGTAAACCCAGTAAACTCAGTGAACTCAGTGAACTCAGTGAACCCAGTGTATATGCCTTATAAGGCTCATAAGGCCTTATAGGCCCTATCCCTAACCTCCCTTGCAATTGCAAAACTCTCCGCTTATAAACACAAGCGCCCCGAGCTAACAACTCGGGGTGCTTGAATTTATGGTGTAATCCGTTTTGCGTGGTCACACTATTTTGGGGATGCTATCGTGCAATCATCTTAAAGTTATGCTTCTGGCGACGGGCCTCGACACTCTTGCGCAAATTATCCTTGCGCTGCTGCTCAATTGCAGCTTTGGCTTGGGCGCCCTTTGCCTCCACCTCGGGGTCGGTCAGGTGGCATTTTTCGGCCTCTTTGCGGCTGCCGGCAACACCTGTGAGCTGGCTGCTATTGGTGTTGAAGTTGGTCCACTCAATAGCGCTTGCCCTCTGTGGAGCAACATTGAGGCTTGCCAAGAAATCGTCGATGGGCGACGCACCATCGGCAGTCAGGGTGAAGGTGTGACGATAGATGTGGCTGTAATTACCATTGCGGTCGATGGCCATAGCTACCATAGTGAGGGGGTAGTCGTA
>JAGBVY010000145.1 GCA_017630115.1 Tidjanibacter sp.
CTGAACGTAGGTGAGGAACTCACTCTCTGACGCTTGGGGCGAAAATCGCCCACAAGGCACAGCCGACATTATCCCACAGAGCCTTCAAGCGATATGGCCAACAACTTCTGCGCCTCCACGGCAAACTCCATAGGCAACTTCGCGAGCACCTCCTTGGCATAACCATTGACGATGAGTCCTACGGCCTCCTCAGTGCCCAAGCCACGCTGATTGCAGTAGAAGAGCTGGTCGTCGGAAATCTTGGAGGTTGTAGCCTCGTGCTCCACCACCGCCGAGGTGTTCTGGCAGTCAATGTAGGGGAAAGTATGAGCGCCACACTTGTCGCCAATCAGGAGCGAGTCGCACTGCGAGTAGTTGCGTGCCCCCTCGGCTGCGGGCAAGACCTTCACCAATCCTCGGTAGCTATTCTCGCTACGACCTGCCGAAATACCCTTCGATACGATACGGCTACGGGTATTGCGACCTATGTGAATCATCTTAGTACCGGTGTCGGCCTGCTGATAGTTGTTCGTAAGGGCCACCGAGTAGAATTCGCCCACCGAGTTATTGCCTTTCAAGATGCAACTTGGATACTTCCACGTTATGGCCGAGCCAGTCTCCACCTGCGTCCACGAGAGGCGGGCGTTGTCGCCACGACAAATACCACGTTTGGTCACGAAGTTGTAGATACCGCCCTTGCCCTCGGCGTCGCCGGGATACCAGTTCTGCACTGTGGAGTACTTCACCTCGGCATCCTTCTCCACGATAATCTCCACCACAGCTGCGTGGAGCTGATTCTCGTCGCGCATTGGGGCGGTGCAACCCTCCAAGTAGCTCACATAAGCGCCCTCGTCGGCCACAATAAGGGTACGCTCAAACTGGCCAGTGCCGGCAGCGTTGATGCGGAAGTAGGTCGAAAGCTCCATAGGACACCTCACACCCTTAGGTATGTAGCAGAATGAGCCGTCGGAGAATACAGCCGCATTGAGGGCCGAGTAGAAGTTGTCGCCCACAGGCACCACCGAGCCGAGGTACTTCTTGACCAGCTCAGGGTACTCCCTTATAGCCTCGCTCATTGAGCAGAAGATGATACCCTTTTCGGCCAGAGTCTCGCGGAAGGTGGTCTTAACCGACACCGAGTCCATAACGGCATCGACAGCCACACCCGCCAGAGCCATCTGCTCCTCCAAAGGTATGCCGAGCTTGTCGAAGGTCTCACGCAACTTGGGATCGACCTCGTCCATCGACTTTTTGTCGGCCTCCTTCTTGGGGGCGGCGAAATATATTACATCCTGAAAATCTATTGGGGGGATTCTCAGATGCGCCCACTCAGGCAATGGCATAGTAAGCCACTTGCGGTAGGCGGCCAAACGATATTCGAGCATCCACTCGGGCTCACCTTTTAGGGCCGAGATTTGGCGTACAATATCCTCGCTGAGTCCCTTGGGGAGAGTGTGTGTTTCGATGTCGGTCACAAAACCGTATTCATACTCTCTACTGGTAATCTCTGATAGTATTTTATCTTGTTCTGACATAGCCAATGTGTTTAATCTACAAATATACAAAAAGAATTGCGAACCGACAAAACATAGTTTTGTCTAATATACATTTGGGGGCAATTTTTATGCAAAACAAGGCATTTATCCTACCCATTCATCCACCAACTTACTATGAGGGGGCAAAAAATAGGGGTGGCACTCGCAAGTGTCACCCCTCAGAAGGGTTTGTCTATTGGTCAAGACCACTAATGGTTGAACATAAATCCGATGTAGCACCTCGGGCCGCTTGGGAAGTCGGAGTAGCTACGTCCCATTGCCATCATCCAGTCGGCTTTGACGGTGAGCGACATACGCTCCGTAAGGCCATATTCCACGCCCACAAATGGGACAATAACACCCACACCATAGGAGCGGAACGAGATGTTGGCTTCGGGTAGCCAATCGACCTCCGGCTCGGAGCTAAGTGTCATATTCTCAACCACTCCTCCGCCAATGGTTAGACCTGCATAGGGCATAAAGTCGCCAAAGCGGAAGCAGTAGTCCACAAGCAGACCGCCCCAACCAATCGAGAGCGACGAGCCATAGTCGCCATAGCCGAGCGAGGAGGTGTAGCCCTCAGTACCCACTCTCAGGTGGTCACCAAAGCGCACTCTAAGCGCTCCGCCAATGCCCAGAGGCACGCCGGCGATGGTCTGAGGCGAGCTTAGGCCCACCTGCACATCGCCACGAGCAACCCAGCCCGCGTGGAGCATCATACCGCCCGAAAAGCCGTTGTAGGCCAGAGGGTGGCGCACCTGCTCTTGGGCCGAGAGCGGACCAAGACAGAGGAGCGAAAAAAGGAGCAGCGATAGGATTCTTTTCATAATCATTGTAGTTGTTGGAGTAAAAAAATCGGGTCAAATAACCTGCTAAGCGCCCACCAATGAGCCGTGCAAGAGGAAGTAGAGTCCCACAAGCAATATGCACAGCGCCAGCGTCTTAGACTTCAAGTTGCGTTCCTTAAAGAAGATTGCACCCAGAGTGAACGACACAATAACCGAGCCACGACGTATGAGCGAGATTACTGCCAGCAGAGCACCCTCCTGAGCCAGAGCATTGAAGTAGCAGAAGTCGGCCACAGAGAGGAAAATGGAGATAAGCACAATGCTCCAACGCCACTCAAATTTGTCATCCTTGCGCTTGGGTCGCCAGATTATCAGCGTAAGCAGACCATAGAGCAGAGCAATATAGAGGCCACACCACGCCTGCACCGAGGCGGGCTGGATGCCCCTCATCAGAATCTTGTCGCAGAAGGCACTACCCACACCAAGCAACACAGCCATCATAAGGTAGAAAACGCCCTTATTTTTGGTGAATCGTATCCCCTCCTTATGGCTCGAACGATTCATCAGGTAGAAGGCCACAAAAGCTACCACCACACCAATCCATTGGTAGAGGTTGAGCCTCTCGCCAAAAATGAGTATTGAGCCGAGCAACACCAACACGGGGCGGAGCGCATAGATGGGCGATACAATCGTCAAAGGCAGATACTTAACTGCCAGATAACCAAACAACCACGTTGCTGCTACAATAGCGGCTTTCAGGGCAATAAGCAGGTGCTCGCCCACGCCAATGGGCACAACATAGAAAGGCGACCCCTCGGCAAACCACCCCAAACCAAACTCCGAAGAGAGAATAACCGGAAGAAAAATGAGTGCCGAAATAGAGGTTGCCACCGTCAGCACAGGCAAGACAGCATTGCCCTCAACGGAGCGTTTCTTGGCCACATCGTAGAAGCCAAGCAGCACCGACGAAATAAGCGCAAACCAAATCCACATAATCTATAAATAGGTAGGTTTTTATTGTATAACAACGTTAATGCGCCACAAAGATACAAGAAGAATGGAGAATTGAAAATTGAAAATTGAAAATTAGGGGGAGTTTAGAGGGTCTAGGGCCTATATCCCCTAAGGCCCTTAAAGACTTAGGGCGTTTGACGTTAGACAAAAAAAAGATGGCTCCCCATCGTGGGAAGCCATCTTTTTTATACATACAGCTTATTAGTAGGCGTACTCAATATTGAAAATGTTGATACCGCTTTTCTGGCTATACAAATAGATTTTCTCGCCAGCTTTTACATTGGAGCAATCTACGGTAAAGACCTCGCCAGTAGCCTCCGAGCCTTGAAGAACGGTCTCAAACTGACCAAGCTCAGCGCTCTCGGTAGCTACAATAAGGGTACGAACTTCGCTCGCACTTGAACTAACAGCTTCAACCTTCAAAGTACCAGCTGCGGGAGCCTCAAAGATAAGCACCTGCTTGGTCAAGCTACCAGTACCACCAAACTGTACGCGGTAGGGTTTGTCACCCTCGGTAACGGTGATGCTATAATTCTTAGCAGCGAATTTGAACTTACCACCGCCAAGCAAAAATTCAAGACCCTTGTAGGTAACGCCATCAGCGTTAATAGTAAGGTCATCGGTAGCAGTCATGGTAGCCAATGCAGCTGCATCCAGAGTCTCAGCACCTACTGCCTCATATACAGCCTTGAAATCAGCGGGAGTCCAAGCCAAAACGTTACCAGTGGTGTCGCCACCGGGCTCGGTGGTAGTTGCCTCAACAACATTCATAGCCATAGTATTAACATACTTGCTGCTGCTTACGCCAATAGCGTAGCCAGTAACGGTGATGTTTTTGCCATCGAATGCTTTGATAGCCTCAGCGTCGATGGGGTACTGGATGCTACCGATAGCAGTCTCTGTACCCTCAACATTTACGTTGAAGTAGTTACCACTAACGGCCAAAGCGCCAGTGTAGCTAACGTACTTAATGGCGGGAGCTGCAACGTAAGCGTCCAAAGCGGCTGCATCCATAACCTCGGCAGTGCCGTGATCTACGGTAGTAGTGCCGGTTTTGGTCAGGGTGCTACCTGCGATGAACTGAGCGAAACCACCGTAGATAGAGGTAGTGCCCTCAATGGTCAGAACATCACCCTCAACGAAGTCGAAGCCGTGGTCGGAGCCAAGGAAAGCCAACATCTTGCCAGTGGAGTCACCCAAGAGGTAGCCACGAGCATAGGCAGCCAAAACGGTTGCGCCCTCAACTTTGAAAGTGCCAGCCTCGGTAATCTCGGCAATGGTCACAACGGGAGTAGGCTCGGGTTCGGGCTCCTCGCCACCAGTCTGGCCAGCCTCGTGCGAGAAGTAGAATGCGCCACCTACCTGAGCAGTGCCATTGTAGGAGGTGTGGTAGCCGATAAGGGTCAGCTTGTCGCCAGCCTTCAAGCCAGTAGCCTCGAGAGTGCTCTGGAACTGTTTGTTTGCGCCCTTCCAGCCTGCCAACAGACCATATACATATACGCTACCGCTCTCGTCGGTGATGTTGAAGTTACCATACTGGTCGCCATCTTTCAGAGCATCAACAGTACCGGTGAGCATATAGTAGTCGCTCTTGCTCTCCTCGGTTGTGAGGAACTCAGCTACGGTCTTAGCAGTTACATCAATCTTCTTCTCCACAGTGGAGTTGGCAGCCTGAGGAGTACCGTTGTACTCGCTACGGTTGGAGATGAGGGTTACGATGTCACCAACCTCAATACCCATACCTGCGAACTCGCCCTGAGCGCCGATACCATATACATATACCTCGCCAGTAGCATCTTTCAAGTAGATGTTGCCATACTCGGCTTTAGCAATCGAGCTAACAACACCGCTGATGCGATACTGAGTACCGCTCTTCTCAGCAGCCAAGAACTCAGCTACGGTAGCATCAACAATGGGGCTTGCCTCGCCCTCGGTGTGGGAGATATAGATAGCGTTAGACATCTGAGGATCGCCCTTATACTCACCACGAACACCCTTAACGGTGATGACATCATTAACCTTCAAGCCAGCAGCAGCCCACTGAGTCTGAGCCTTACCATCGGGGGTAAGCAGACCATATACATAAGCAGTACCGGTCTCGTCCTCGAAGTAGAAGTTACCATAGGAGGTATTGGCAACCTCGGTAATCTTACCAGTAAGAATATAAGTGAAGCCGTCATCTACAACAGCAACCTCGTTGAAGTACTGCATAGTTACAGGACGAGGAACTGCGGGATCCCACTTGTTGAGGTCACCAGCCTGCGAGAAGCTCACCTCAGCAATTGCATCGAGGTACTCCCATACGGGTTTGCCATCCTCATCTACATCCTGCTCGCCATCGCCATCGGCATCAACAGCCACCTTGTCGTAGTTCTGCTCGCCGGCAAACTGAATCTTACCCGAGCGCTGAGGACCAAGCTCCGAAACAAGCTCGCCATCTTTCTCTACCATCTCGTAGTTGTCCTTAGCCCTAACGCTAACAACGGTAGTACCCTCGCCACCAAATGCGGGGCTAACCTCTACCCAAGCGGGAGCAACTGCAATCCACTCGCCGTTGGCGGTAACTTCGAGAGTCTTTGCCTCGGCATTCTCCTGAGCAAACTCGCCCAACGACTCTACACTTGTCGTAATCTCGGTACCGAAGGTAATCTCCTCCTCATATTGGTCGGAGCACGAGAACATCAATGCACCAGCCAAAAGGGCACCAAAAATCGAAAAAATCTTTTTCATATTCGTTTGTTATCTATTGTTATAATTTCCAACTTTTCGAGCCTCGGCTGTGGCCACCCGGGTCACAGCCGGCTCGATATTTAGATTTGTATCTCCCTATTAGAGATTAGAAGGTTACACGCAGACCAAGCTGGCACCTCCAACGCGACGAGAAGTCCGAAGGAGTGAACTTAGGATCGTTCCACTTGTAGGTGGGAGTCCTATTGCCCTCGGCGTCACTCGACATCTGAGTAACAGCAAGTACGGAGAGGTTGTAGGTACCGCTGTAATATGCACCCCAAGCGGGATTGAGCAAGTTGGCAAAGTTGAGAACGTCGAAGGTAACCTGTACTTTGCGACCCTCTTTCTTGTCGTAGATGAAGTCCTGAGCAACGTGCAAATCAACCTGGTGGTCGAAGGGCTGGATACCAGCGTAGCGAGTACTCCACTCACCGCGGTGGCTCGACAAGTACTTATCGCCACGGATGTATTTCTCGAAAGCGATAGCGCTATCAACATCGGCCCAGTTCATCATACCAATCTCCTCCTGAGTGGGGATATACATAAGCGAGTTACCCTTCTGGCCATCACCGTTGAAGTCGGCATCCTCCTTCATAGTGTAGCAGTAGCGCTGACCGCTCTGAATCTCATAGGTAAGAGCAAACGAAGTCTTCATACGACCACCAGCGTAGTAAGGAGTGCTGTAATTGGCCATAAAGTTGAATTTGTGAGGACGGTCGAAGAGCGAGTAGCTCAACTCGTCGGGCGAGTTGGTATCGAGCGAGTAGTTGTACTTCCAGTTGGAGTAAGCTACCGACGAAGTACCGTCGTTGAGCGAGTAGGAGTGGCCGTAGGTATAGGCAGCCATCAAATCCAAACCAAAGTCAAACGACTTCTCAACCTTACCGCTAATCGAGTAGGTGTAGCCCTTGTTGGTGTTGTCCAAAGCAACGATTGCATAGTATGCACCGCTGTCGATGGTGTAGTAAGGAGCAGTAGCCTCAACGTCTTTATTAACAGCGTAAACAACGTTGTTGCTGGTAATTGCAAGGTTCTTGAAGAATACGTTGTTCATAGTCTTCGAGAAGAGAGCGTCCAAAGTGAGTTTCCAACCACCCTCAAACTCCTTGTCCAAACCGAGGTTTACACGGAATACCTGAGGATATTTGAAGTTCTCGTTAAGAGTGTTGATGGTAGCACCCGACTCGCCAGCCTTGATAGTGCCATTGGCAACCATATCGTAGGGGTTGCTGGTGAACTGGAAGCCCTCGCCAACGCCGGTAACAGGGTTGTTGATGGTAATCGACTTCGACTCCATACCGGTGTTGTTATATGCGTTGGAAATCCATACGAAAGGTACACGACCAGTGAACAAACCAGCACCACCACGAAGAAGGAAGGTGTGCTCGTCGTCGAGCCAGTAGCGGAAACCTACACGAGGCGACCAGAGAATCTGAGCCTTAGGAGTAGTACCTACAAACTCGCCATTCTCGGTAGCATATTTGCTCTCGTTGAAAGTGGGGTTCTCAGTAGGATTGTTCAACAGCATAGGCATATCGGCACGGATACCGTAGGTCAGAGTGAAATCGCGGTTGGGTTTCCACTCGTCCTGTGCATACAGACCAAACTGAGCAGCCCAAGTAGTAGCAGCCCATACGCTCTCGCCACCGGTCAGCTCAGGATCGGCATACTTGTAGTTGAACTGGCTGGGGTTGCTGGCAAAGAAGTCAGCAACCGACTTGTAGGTGTAACCACCGTAGGCGTACTGCAAGAAGATGTTGGAGAATTTGAAAATCTCGTTGTGAGTACCGATGGTGATGTTGTGGTCACCGAGGTAGATAGACAAGTTATCCGAAATGGTGTAGTTGTCGGAGTTCATACCGTTTGCACCCGACGAGTACTCAGTACCCAAGTTTACGGTAATCTTGTCCTGAATGTACATATTGGCACCCTTGTAGGCGATGTCACGCTTGTCGCGTACAAACACGCTGGTAGCACGGAACTCGTTAGAAACATTCTCCGAGATACGCGAGTTGAGCTCCAACACCAAAGTATTGGTGCGGTTTTTCATCTTGTAGCCCGAGTTGTTGAAGTAGTAGGTGCCGTAGCCCGAGCTGTACTTATCCGAGAAGGAGTCAGCAAACTGGTAGCGGAACATCAGTTTATTGTTGTTGTTGATGTTCCAGTCCAAACGTGCCAAAGCGTTGAGCGAACGGCTGTTTACCTGGTGGGGATCGAAGCTCTCGCTGAAACCGTCGATATTCGCGCCATAGGTAGCCTCGTAGTGTTTGATCATCTCAGCTGCAAGCTCAGGAGTCAGATACTCGTAGGTCTTGTCACCAATGGTAACAGGTTTGTTGAGTTTCTGGTCGGCGTTCATATAGGAGTCGTTGTCGGGGCTGTAAACGTTAGGATACGATTTACCAAAATACTCACCCGATACAAACAAGAACAATTTGTTCTTAATGATAGGACCACCAACGGTGAACGAGTAGGTCTCCTGATACTGTTTGTCATATTTCAGACGCTCGGTCTTACCAGTCTTCTCGAGGTAGGTAGTGTTGCTCCTACCGATAAGCTCTTGGTTGTTGTAGTAGGTCGAGAAAGTACCTTTAATCTTGTTGGTACCCGACTTGGTGATAGCGTTGATAGCACCACCGGTAAAGCCCGACTGACGTACGTCGAAGGGGGCAACTACAACCTGAATCTCCTCGATAGCATCGAGCGATACGGGGTTACCACCAGCCTGTGCACCGTTGGTACCATCGGCCGAAAGACCAAAGGTATCGTTGGCAACAGCACCGTCAATCTGGAACGAGTTGTAACGGTTGTTGGAGCCTGCGAAAGACATACCACCATTTTTGCTAACCGAAGCCTGAGGAGTGAGTTTCACGATGTCATAGACGCTACGGTTGATAGTAGGCATAGCCTCAACTTTCTCGAGCGAGAAGTTGTCGGCTGCACCAGTCTTGCTAGCCACAAATGTGTTCTGACCTACAATCGAAATCTCCTCGATCTCGGTACCCTCTGCAAGAGTTGCATTTACCTCACCGGGCTCACCGAGTTTGAGGTAGATGTCGTTGTACTGTTTGGTGCTCATACCAATGTACGAAATATCAACGGTGTAAGGACCGCCAATACGCATACCATTGATATTGAAACGACCACTGGTATTGGTAGCAACAGCATACTCAGTACCAGAAGGGGTGTGGACTGCAACAACGGTAGCACCGATAACGGGCTCACCTTTCTCGTCAGTCACCAAACCGTTCATACTCGAAGTCGTAACCTGAGCCATTGCGCTCAATGCTACAAACAACGAAACAACCAATGTGTAGAATTTCTTCATACTTTTTGTTTTTAGTTTGTGAAAAATGTTAATTGTTTATAAAAAATTGTTTTGGTTAAAAAATCCTCATTCAGCGGGTCATATAAAACAAAAAAGGAGGGTATTCAAAAAAAAAAGAATACTCCTCACCTATTATCGGGAAAAACGCCTGATTCAAATGTCAGACGACACAGAATCATAGCGCCAAGTTGCTCTTTTACAACACTTTGCCCTTTTATAAAAATTTGTCTCATAAGAATCACCTTTATCGGCACCGCAAATATATGTATTTCTTGGATTCTTACGAAACATTTTTACCAACAAATTTTCAACATTCACTCTCTACTCCATAACTACGTTATGGGCGCGGCCAAAAAAAGCCCCACCCATTAGAACATAGCTTTGGGCAATTCGGAGACTGTATTGATATAGACCACCTCTATACCCTCGGGCACTCTGAGTCCTCGGCCCGCAAGGTAGCCACTCACAATAATGCGACCAAATCCGTGGCGTGCAGCCTCGGCAATACGTTGCTCTGTGCGAGGTGCGGGGCGCACCCCTCCCGAAAGGCCAATCTCGCCAGCCATACATACTCCCTCTCCAATGGCCCTATCGAAGTAGGAGGAGATAACCGAGCCGACAATAGCCAAATCCAATCCTGTATCCTGCACCTTGAAACCACCTGCAAAATTCAAGAAGACATCCTTCTGAAACATCTTCATCCCCACTCTCTTCTCCAACACAGCAAGCAGCATATTCAATCGGCGGTAGTCATAGCCCGTAGCCGAGCGTTGGGGAGTTCCATAGGCGGCGTTACTAACCAGAGCCTGCACCTCGATAAGATAGGGACGGATGCCATCAACAGCAGCACCCACACCCACACCACTGAGTTGTTCTTCGGGATGGCTGAGGAGTATCTCCGAGGGGTTGGCAACCTCCACCAAACCCTCCTCACGCATCTCGAAGATACCAATCTCAAAGGTTGCGCCGAATCGGTTTTTTATGCCACGCAACAGCCTGTAAACATTGTTATTATCGCCCTCAAACGAGATTACCACATCGACAATATGTTCCAAAATCTTGGGGCCTGCAATAGCGCCATCCTTGGTTATGTGGCCAATAATGATAACCGACGTGCCACTCTCCTTGGCCATCTTCAAGAGCCTTGCAGCGCACTCGCGTATCTGCGACACACTGCCGGCCGACGACTCAATGGCCTCGGTATAGATTGTCTGTATGGAGTCTATAACCACCAAGTCGGGTTTCATCTCCTCCGTATAGCTCAGAATATTCTCCAAGAGGGTTTCGGGGTAGATATAGCAGTCGTCGCTCACATTGCCCAGACGCGAGGCTCTCATCTTTATCTGCGAGGCCGACTCCTCTCCACTGACATAGAGCGTCTTAATCCCCTCGGTGGCCAAAGCGACTTGAAGACTCAGGGTGGACTTACCAATACCCGGTTCGCCACCAAGCAACACCATAGAGCCCCTGACCAAACCTCCGCCAAGCACCCTATTGACCTCCGAGCTTGAAAGTTGAATCCTACGATGGTCGGCCTCAGCAATATCGGCCACCTTCTGCGGACGGCTCTCGCTGCTACGTCGAACATTGCCCTCGCTCACACGAGCCACAACCTCCTCCGAGCAACTACCCCAGACTCCACACGCAGGACACTGACCAAACCATTTGGGCGATTCGTTGCCACACTCTTTGCAGTAGTATGCTTTCTTAACTTTTGCCATAACTATCTCTATTTTCGATTATTAACTCTATTTTTCAAAGCTACTCTTGGAGCCATACAACTTTTCGAGTAGTTCAACCATTTCGCCCCTCTGAGCGTCGGTTGTGCGCTCCGTATCGTTCAGGCAGAAAAGGGCAGGATTGTAACGCCATAGGCGACGTGCAAGTCCCGAACGATGGAGTCCAAACTCGCGCGACTCACAGCAGTAGCGTCCCCTAAGCCAACAGCCCAACTTCTCCACAAATGATGCAGCTGCGCCATAATGGCTCACAATGCGTCTTTCAGCCCTACCTTGTGATAGAGCGTAGTAGAGCCACGCACTACGATGAAACTCGCCCTCGGCCCTAAAACGGTGGCTGCGAGTAGCCTCAGCCTCCTCCGCAAAGGCCTCCAAACAAGCCTCAACATCGCTCCTAAGGTAGGCATCCATATTGTGGTGGGGAGGATTGGGGCACGCATAGCCAAACTTCTCTTCCACAAGCGATTGCGCCCTACGAACCTTACCCATATAGAGCGATTGTTTTTTGGGTATGTGTCGCGAAAGACGAGCAATAGGTAGTCCCTCGGAATTGTAGAAAAAATCGGGGGTCAAACAACGGGCCACAAAGAAGTCGTCGTTAGCCAAAATAAACCTCTCGCCAAGCCCTTCGATTTGGCAAATCGACATCTCAATAGCGCTCGAATTGAAGGTGGGCAGCAGGGAGGCATCCATAATCTCCGAGTGGGATATGAGCCTGATTTTGGGGTGGTCGGTATTGAGCCAAGAGGGTGTTTGATTGGCAGTTACGATGAAGATGTGCCCCACCCAAGGCATATACTTCTCCACTGAGCGCAACGAGTAGCGAAGTTCGTCGTTGTTGGCAAAACGCCCCTTGGCGGTGGCCTGCCGGTCGGGCACACGGCCACACTCCACTAAGGCTCGTTCCTTAGAGAGTTGCCACTCGTGGTCGTTGCCATCGACCCACAAATAGACCAAATCAATCTGCTCCATACTACAAAAGTAGGGAAAAGAATTGAGAATTGAAAAATGAAAATTGAAAATTGAGAGTTGAGAGTTAAAAGGAAACTTAGGAGATAGGGGCTATATGCCCTATATGTCCTTAAAGCCCTTAATGCCCCTAAGGCCCTTAAAGCCTTTAAGGACTTTGGTCTTTTGACGGTAGGCGGTAGGCGGTCGTCATCTTTTGCCTTAGGTCGTTAGACGTTTGACGTTAGACGTTTGACGTTAGACGTTAGACTAAAAAACGCATATAACGAGATGAATGCAAGGCATACAAGAAAGCGGACTCCGCAGTTTACTAATCGTAAATGAGGAGTCCGCTTATCGATGTATAACGCAGCAGTCGCTCGTTATATGCGTTTCTTTTTGAAGGAAAAGCACCAGTATTGCTGTGGAAATTTTTTGCCAAATAAGAAGGTGGTTCCGCAGCTTACTTGGACGTAAGTGAGGAAGCCACCTTTGAAATTTGGTGAAAAATTCACCAGCAAGACGAGCTTTTACTCGAAAAGATTATTTCTTGCCAAAAATAAACTGCGACGAAATCTCACGATAATTGTGAACACGCTCAATCACGTCGGCCAACATATCGGCAACACTCAAAACAGTGAACTTCGAGGTATCCTTGTCGGCACGCAAAGGCAGTGTGTCGGTAACGATAACCTCAGTCAGCTGGCTCTCGGCGATGCGCTCATAGGCAGGACCACTAAGCACAGGGTGAGTAATGACGGCACGCACACTTGCTGCGCCCATATCCATAAACATACCTGCTGCCTTGGTCAAAGTACCAGCCGTATCAACCATATCGTCGAAGATGATGATGTCGCGACCCTTAACCTCGCCAATAGCGGTCATAGTGCCCACAACATTGGGCCTCTCGCGGTGTTTGTGGCAAATCACCAGAGGAGCGTCGAGGTAGGAAGCGTAGGTGTTGGCACGTTTGGCACCGCCAATATCGGGGGTAGCCACCGAGAGGTTTTCGAGTTTCATATTCTTGATGTAGGGCACAAATACCTTCGAAGCATAGACGTGGTCAACGGGAATATCGAAGAAGCCCTGAATCTGGTCGGCGTGGAGGTCGATGGTGATGACCCTATCGCAACCAGCCGAAGTAAGCAGGTTGGCAACAAGTTTTGCACCAATGGGTACACGAGGACGGTCTTTGCGATCCTGACGAGCCCAGCCAAAATAGGGAATAACAGCAACAACCATATGTGCCGAAGCCCTACGAGCAGCATCGATAGTCAGAAGCAACTCCATCAAATTCTCTGCTGGTGGAGGAGTCGATTGAACGATAAAAACGGTGCAACCGCGAATACTCTCATTAAAGGCGGGTTGAAACTCGCCATCGCTAAACTGACTTACAGTCAGGTCGCCAAGCTCCACTCCGTAGCTCTTGGCAATCCTTGCAGCCACAGCCTCCGAGCCACGGCAAGCAAAGATTTTTAGTTTGTGAATTGCCATTATGTGTTAGAATTTGGGTTTATCGTGACTGCAAAGATAGCGCCCAAAAGCGGAATTAGCAATTTTTCCGACGCTATTTATCAACATTTACCAAACAATTTACCACTCATCGGCAGAACAAGCCGCCTCCTAAGCCCTCTATTTTGCCTCAGCCGAGGCCAAACATTGCTCCACAAAACCGACTATTTCCTCCCTGCCGAGGCGTTTCTCGGAGGAGGTCATAAACATTGGAGGCAACTCCTCCCACCATTGTGAAAGAGTCTGGCGATAGAGTTCGACATTGCGGTTGGTCTGGCGCTGGCTCTGCTTGTCCAACTTGGTGAAAACCACACCAAAAGGCACACCCTCGCGGCCCAAAAGTTGCATAAAATCGAGGTCGATTTTCATGGGCTCGTGGCGACTATCTACGAGCACAAAGAGGAAGTAGAGCCCCTTCGATTTGGTAACATAGTCGGTGATGAGCGATGAGAACTCGCGACGCACACTCTGTGAGGTGCGGGCATAGCCATAGCCGGGCAAATCGACCAACCACCATCTATCATCGACCAAGAAGTGGTTGATGAGTTTAGTCTTGCCCGGAGTGGCCGACACCTTGGCTAATTTGGTCTCAGAGAGCATATTTATCAGCGACGATTTGCCCACATTACTACGACCAATAAAGGCAAACTCGGGTTTGCCGTGGTCGGGGATTTGCGACAACTTGGAGCTACTAAATTTGAAAACCGTCTTCATCGTTGCTTCTATATCTTATATAAAATGGTGTGTTTCGAGCCACAAAGGTAACTTTTTTTTCGGCATTTGTCACCTTAGGCAAGAAATTTGCTCCCCTCCGACCAGACAACACTCAAATACTTAACAATCAAACCGACTCTCGAAGATGAAAAAATTTCTACTCCTTTTTGCTATCGTTGCAACACTTGCCGCACTGGTAGTACCCATTGTCGTCACAAGCAACATACCAACCGAAAACTCGGCCCTGATGGACCCGACACACAAGCGCGAAAAGCAACTCAGCGCCAACCACTTGGAGCGCATCGAAAAACGCAAAGCACGTCAGGCAGCCTACGAACACTTCATCGACTCAACAGTGCTTTCGCACCACTACCGCTTTGTCCCCACAATGTTTAATGTGGAGCCGGCAGGCAGTTCGCAACTCATCAGCAACCCCTCCATTGAGCTTGCAATCTATGGCGACTGGGCCGACATCCACCTACCTATCTATCAGGGCTTTACTCCACCATACCGACTGCAAATTTTCAACACCGCCATAACCAACTTAGCCAACTTCACAACCATTGAGACCGACAACGGGTGGACCATATCGTTTGAGTCGTGGCTCTTCTCGTCGAACGACTACACCTTCACGCTGGAAGTCTATTCAAAGACGGGCGGAGCCAACCTCTCCATCTCCTCGTCGTTCTACCCGACAACCACATTCTGGGGCTCTCTCTACCCCGTATATTAAACAAAAAATAGGGCCTCGTGCGGCCCTATTTTACAATCGGTTTACTCCTCTACAACCACGCAATCCCCCACTCCACGAGGCAGAACAAAGCGCACCCTTCCGCCCGAGGCTTTTTTGTCGTGGGTCATAGCCTCCCAGAGCTCCTCTTCGGGAAGCGAAGTGGATGTTGGCAGGCCATATTTTTCCACCAGAGAGCCGATGCGCGAAGCCACCTCGGCCGACATCAGTCCGCTCTGAACGGCCCTCTGTGAAGCCCACACCAATCCCACAGCAACAGCCTCGCCGTGAGTAAGTTGGTCGCTAAGGCTTTCAATAGCGTGAGCCATCGTGTGGCCCAAATTCAGAAGGCGACGCACACCCCTATCGTAGGGGTCGTCGGCCACAAGAGCACACTTCACCAAGGCTGCACGACGCACAGCCTCGGCAAGCTCTTTGCCACCCTCGCGCAACTGCTCCAACGAGCTATTTTCGAGCAGCTCAAAAAGTTGCTCGTCGCCCACAATGGCGCTCTTGATAATCTCGGCCACACCGGCACGAAACTCTCGTTCGGGCAGTGTGGTCAAGAGCCTCACGTCGCACAGCACAAACTCGGCAGGCGAAAAGAAACCGACCATATTTTTATAGCCACCCACATTGACCGCACACTTGCCTCCGATGGCCGCATCGACCTGTCCCATAAGCGTTGTGGGGACAAGTCCAAACCTCACACCACGCATATAGGTGGAGGCCACAAAGCCCACCAAATCGCTCACAACACCACCGCCCACACCGAGCAGAAACGTATCTCTATCAACCTTACTATCAATGAGTTCTTCCCACAGCATCTGGGCCAGTTGAAGATTTTTATTCTCCTCGCCAGCAGGTATCAGAACGCTCTCGGGCAGTAGTTCGGAGAGGTTGTGAAGAGCATCAACCTCGGCATCGACAATAGCCACCACCCTACCCTCGGGAAGCAGTTGGGGAAGCATCTGAGCCAGTGGTCCAACAACGATTTTCTGACCTCTCTGGGAGGCAAATTGGAGTTGCGAAAGTGTGTCAATCATTTTTTATACCTTTATTTTTATACAAAGGTAGTACAAAAACATCGAAAATTACTACCTTTGCGCCCAAAATAAAGCAGAAATAAGAATGCAGAAACTACGCAACATTGCAATTATTGCCCACGTTGACCACGGTAAAACCACCCTCGTGGACAAGATGATTCTACAAGCCAACCTCATACGCAACCAAGAGGCAAGCGGCACACTCGTACTCGACAACAACGATTTGGAGCGCGAGCGCGGAATCACCATCCTCTCGAAAAATGTGTCGGTAATCTACAACGACTACAAAATCAATATCATCGACACCCCCGGTCACTCCGACTTCGGTGGCGAGGTAGAAAGGGTGCTCAATATGGCCGACGGCGTTATCCTTTTGGTGGATGCCTTCGAGGGCACTATGCCCCAAACCCGCTTTGTGCTCCAAAAGGCACTCGCTCTGGGCAAAAAACCTATTGTGGTGGTAAACAAAGTCGATAAGCCCAACTGCCGCCCCGACTTCGTACACGAGCAGGTATTCGACCTGATGTTCACTCTCGACGCCAACGAGGAGCAACTCGACTTCCGCACAATCTATGGTAGCGCCAAGCAGGGTTGGATGTCGCACACCTACAAGGAGCGCACCAACTCCATCACCCCTCTGCTGGATACAATCATCGACGATATACCTGAGCCTGAGAAGGTTGAAGGCACACCCCAGATGCTCATCACCTCGCTCGAATACTCGCCCTACTTGGGCCGAATCGCTGTGGGCAAACTCACTCGCGGCAGACTGCGTTCGGGTATGAACGTGACGCTGGCCAAACGCGACGGGTCGCTCATAAAGACCAAAATCAAAGACCTTATGGTATTTGAGGGTCTAGGCAAAGCCAAGGTTGAGAGCGTTGAGTGTGGCGAGATATGTGCATTGGTAGGTATTGACGGTTTCGAGATTGGCGACACCATCTGCGACTTCGAAAATCCCGAGCCCCTGCCACCCATCACTATCGACGAGCCCACAATGAGTATGCTCTTTACGATTAACGACTCGCCCTTCTATGGCAAGGATGGTAAGTATGTCACCAGCCGCCACATCAAGGAGCATCTTGATAAGGAGTTGGAGAAAAACCTCGCACTGAGGGTTGTGCCCGGCGAGAGCGCCGACAAATTCATTGTCTATGGTCGTGGCGTATTGCACCTGTCGGTGTTGATTGAGACTATGCGTCGTGAGGGCTACGAGTTGCAAGTGGGTCAGCCCAAGGTAATCTTCAAAGAGATTGACGGCGTTAAGTGCGAGCCTATCGAGGAGCTCACAATCGACGTACCAGACGACTACGCAGGCAAGGCTATTGAGCTGACAACCAAGCGTAAAGGTACTCTGCGCAATATGGAGTCGCGCAACGAGCGCACACGCCTCGAATTTGACATCCCTTCGAGGGGTATCATTGGTCTGAGGAGCAACCTCCTAACAGCCACCGCAGGCGAGGCTATTATGGCCCACCGCCTAAAAGGATTTGAGCCCTACAAGGGCGAGATTGAGATGCGTACATCGGGCTCGCTCGTGGCTATGGAGACCGGTACGGCCTACGCCTATGCGCTCAACAAATTGCAGGATAGGGGTCGCTTCTTCGTTGAGCCCGGCGACGAGATTTACTGCGGTCAGGTTGTGGGCGAAAACACACGCGACAACGACATCTGCCTCAACCTCACCAAGAGCAAGAAGCTGACCAATATGCGCGCCAGCGGCTCCGACGACAAGGTAATCCTTGCCCCCGCTGTGAAGTTCTCGTTGGAGGAGGCTTTGGAGTACATCCGCGAGGATGAGTATGTTGAGATTACCCCAAAATATATGCGTATGCGTAAGATTCTGCTGAGCGAGATTGACCGCAAACGCGCCGAAAAAGCACAGCAACAGTAATCTACTACAACATCAAAACACATCAATAGCAGGTTGGCCTTTGTGACCAACCTGCTATTTTTATTACGCAAGGAAGCCATTGCCGAAAGTCAGCCAATTGGCAGAATAGGCGACTTGTTCGTACGGCCCTATTTATCAGAGAGAAAAGTGTAGATTTTCTTTTGTAAAACAGAAAAGTTTTCGTATATTTGTAGCAGATTGTAAGCCCATCTAAACGAGATTTGGCGGCAATCCGAAAGTCGGTTTTACCCCCCCGTTACGGGTTAAGTAATTGCAACTCAGTGTGTTATGTGGGTTGCAATGTCCCCAAACTATGCTCTCAACCCAAGAAAAAGAGTGTAGTAAAGGGCTATCAAAAGCGAATTATCATCTCACTAAAAAGCCTCTACCGTAGGTAGATTTGCCCAAAACCGTGATGGCCGGCAACGAAAAAACAGACAAATCAGACTCCTTGGCCCCCACAACTACCACACTCGACCAGAGTGCGTGGTATGTTCTCAGGGTTACCTATCAGCGCGAGATGCAGGCACACCTCAAACTGGTGGATTTGGGCATAGAGTCCTACTTACCCACCCAAAGGAAAAAGATAGTCCGAGGAGCAAGAACCACCTACCGCACAGTCTCCGCACTTCACAACTACATTTTCGTAAGAGCGACGCTCAGCGAGATAAAGCGCATAAAGGAGCTATACATCCCCTACCTACGCTTTATGATGGGTCACGATGAGAACGGCACTAAGTGCCCACAGTGCGTGCCAGAAGAGCAGATGCGCCACTTTATTGCCATCACCGCTAACGAAAAAGAGATGATTAAATACCTCGACCCCGAGACTATCGACCTTGCCAAAGGTGACAAGGTTCGCATCTTGGCCGGTCCTTTTGAGGGAGTGGAGGGAACATTTATGAAAATCTCTGCCAAGAACGAGAAGCGTGTAGTGG
Source organism: Tidjanibacter sp. (assembly GCA_017630115.1). Classification (GTDB taxonomy): domain Bacteria; phylum Bacteroidota; class Bacteroidia; order Bacteroidales; family Rikenellaceae; genus Tidjanibacter. The sequence continues at coordinate 18,896 of JAGBVY010000145.1, forward strand.
TAAAAATCGAAGGCATCACCGCCGTAGCCACCGCCGCCATCCCCGCCGCCCTGGTGGAGAGGATTTAGAGAGAAACTTATAACCAACTTTCTGCTCTGCCATAAAGGTAAGCAGCAATGTAAAAAAACACAACGATGTTGAAAAAATTGATGCAAAATCGTTATTTGAGCTACTGGGCAGTCCTAATGATTGACCTAGTATTGGTATCCGTGTCGTCCATTATCTCCATCTTTGCAGTGCGATTCTTTGGTGGCGAAGCTGCCATCGGCAAGACAACCGCATTCGTAATTTTTGGCGTATCATTATTTATCAATCTCGGTTGCTTCCTCCTATTCCGCACCTACCGACATATCATCCGACACTCGTCGCTCAAAGGCCTGCTGCCTTTGGGTTTGGCAATCCTTTCCAAGTCGGTTATATTCTTTATTCTGCTCAATTTAGTGCCTCAACTACACTTGGCAGAGAAAAGCATCATTTTAGGCGTGGGACTAGATTTTATGATCTCTGCCGTCACACTCATTGGTGCAAGGGTATTGATGATTGTAGCCTACGACTGGGTGGTAGAGCACTCTAACGACAAACGTCACCGAGTTCTAATTTACGGACTGAGCGACAAAAGCGTAGCACTTACAACTCGCCTCTTCAAGAGTACACATTATCGTGTTGTGGGCTTCATAAACTACGGCACAAAGATGAGTGGCTATAAAGTTTCAGAGTATAAGACATATTACTTCCGCAACGAAGAAGATATAGACAAAGTACTGGATTTGACTTCGGCTGACGCGCTACTTTTTGCAACCGATACCGACGCATTTGGCGAGAAAGACCGCCTCATAAAGTATTGCAGCGAGCACCCCACACACCCGCTCAAAATTCTTGTTGCTCCACAAGTAGATGAATTTGACGGAGATAGTTTGGGTAAGATGAAGATGCGCAACATTCGCATTGAAGATTTGCTCGGTCGAGACGAAATTGAGATTAGCCGAGAGGAAGTCTATGCAAATTTCCACAATAAGGTTGTGATGGTGACTGGTGGTGCCGGCTCAATTGGCTCAGAAATATGCCGACAGATGGCCGACCTCGGTGTAAAGAAACTCATCATCTTCGACATAGCAGAGTCCCCTCTTCACGAAATTCGATTGGAGTTGGAGAAGAAATACCCCTCGCTCGATTTCGTACCCTTCATCGGCGATGTACGCTCGGCCAAGAGGTTGCAGGTGGCTTTCGACCGTTATAGTCCAGAAGTGGTATTCCACGCTGCCGCCTACAAACACGTTCCTCTGATGGAGGAGAACCCCTGCGAGGCTGTATTGAGCAATGTACTCGGTTCGAAAAACGTGGCCGATTTGTGTGTGAAGAACGGGGTAGAGAAAGTAGTTATGATTTCGACCGATAAGGCTGTGAATCCAACAAATGTGATGGGCTGTTCGAAACGTTTGGCCGAAATCTACTGCCAGAGTCTGGGTATGGCAATCGCAAACGGGAGTATCACAGGCAAAACCAAGTTCGTAACCACTCGATTTGGCAATGTATTGGGTAGCAATGGCAGCGTTATTCCCCACTTCCGCAAACAGATTGAGGAGGGTGGTCCTGTTACAGTGACACACCCAAAAATCAACCGCTTCTTTATGACTATTCCTGAGGCGTGTCGCTTGGTAATGGAGGCCGCAACAATGAGCAACGGCAACGAGATTTTCGTATTTGAGATGGGTGAACCGGTGCTGATTGTACATCTAGCCGAAAGGATGATTAAACTTGCCGGCTATGTACCCGGCAAGGATATAGAGATTAAGTTCACTGGCCTGCGCCCAGGCGAGAAACTCTACGAAGAGGTGCTCTCAAACGAGGAGAATACCATCCCCACCGACCACAATAAAATCAAAATCGCCAAGGTACGCGAATATGATTTCGACAGCATCTGCGAGCGATTCGATGCTCTTGTTGATATTGCTAAAAGTGGCGATGTAACCAACGCTGTGCGAAATATGAAGCGCATCGTGCCTGAGTTTAAGAGCAACAACTCTGCATTTGAGCTACTCGACCGTGAACTCGAAAATGAGGCACGACAAAACAAGGCATAGCACCAAATAAACCACAAAACCACATAAGATAAATGAAAATTGCAGTTGCAGGAACGGGATATGTGGGTTTGTCGATGGCAACCCTCTTGGCACAGCACAATGAGGTTGTGGCAGTGGATATCGTTCCCGAGAAAGTAGAGAAAATCAACAAGCGAATCTCGCCCATCCAGGACGAGTATATCGAAAAATACTTCGCCGAGAAGGAGTTAAACCTCGTGGCGACGCTCAATGCAGAGGAGGCCTACAAGGGTGCCGACTTTGTAATCATTGCCGCCCCCACCAACTACGACCCTCAGCGCAACTTCTTCGACACCTCGGCCGTAGAGGCGGTTATTGAGAAGGTCGTGGAGGTCAATCCCGATGCGGTTATGGTCATCAAATCGACCATCCCCGTGGGCTACACCCGCTCGCTCTATGTGAAGTATGCCTTGCAGTTCCTCTACAAGCCCGAGCTGAAAGACAAAAAGTTCAACCTGCTCTTCTCACCCGAGTTCTTGCGCGAGAGCAAGGCTCTGTACGACAACCTCTACCCTTCGCGCATCATCGTGGGCTTCCCCAAGATTATCGACATCAACGAGAAGAATTTCAATGAGGAGAATGCTGCAATTAAGGCTATTGCCAACCCCAAGGCAGAGGAATTTGCACACACCTTTGCAGGTCTGTTGCAGCAGGGTGCCCTGAAACCCGATATTGACACCCTCTTTATGGGTATGAAGGAGGCAGAGGCTGTTAAGTTGTTCGCCAATACATACTTGGCTCTGCGTGTGAGCTACTTCAACGAGCTCGACACCTACGCCGAGGTCAAGGGTCTTGATTCGCAGGCCATTATCAACGGTATCGGCCTTGACCCCCGAATCGGTACCCACTACAACAACCCCTCGTTTGGCTATGGTGGTTACTGTCTGCCCAAGGACACCAAGCAGCTCCTTGCCAACTACGAGGATGTTCCACAGACGATGATGACCGCCATTGTGGAGAGCAACCGCACTCGTAAGGACTACATTGCCGACCAAGTACTTCGCAAGGCAGGATATTACACCGCTTCGAGCCAGTGGGATGCCACCAAGGAACAGGAGGTGGTTGTGGGCGTATATAGGCTCACAATGAAGGCGGGCTCGGACAACTTCCGCCAGTCCTCCATTCAGGGCGTTATGAAGCGCATCAAAGCAAAGGGTGCAAAAGTTATCATCTACGAGCCCACCTTGGATAACGGCTCAACATTCTTCGGCTCGGAGGTGGTGAACGACCTCGCCGAGTTCAAAAAACGCTGCCACGCTATCATCGCCAACCGCTACGACTCGGTGCTCGATGATGTGATAGAAAAAGTTTATACACGAGATATTTTCAAGAGAGATTAGTTGAAAATGAGAGTATTAGTTACGGGAGCCGCAGGTTTCATTGGTTCCAACTTGGTCGAAAGGCTGCTTACAACCGAAAGCCCCATTGAGATTGTGGGCCTCGACAGCGTCAACGACTACTACGATGTGAGCATCAAGGAGTATAGGCTTGCAAAGCTCGAAAAGCTCGCCGCCGAGCACCCCGAGAGCAAGTGGGAGTTTGTGAAGGGTAACTTGGCCGACAAGGCACTCATTGAGAGGCTCTTCGAGGAGAACGACTTTGAGGTGGTGGTAAACCTCGCAGCGCAGGCTGGCGTTCGCTACTCCATCACCAACCCCGATGCCTACATCGAGAGCAACCTCATCGGTTTCTACAATATCTTGGAGGCCTGCCGCCACAGCTACGACGGAGGTAAGAGGGGCGTTCAGCACTTGGTTTACGCTTCGAGTAGCTCGGTCTATGGCAGCAACAAGAAAGTGCCCTACTCTACCGACGACAAGGTAGATAACCCCGTATCGCTCTATGCTGCAACCAAGAAGAGCAACGAGCTTCTGGCTCACTCATATAGCAAGCTCTACAACATCCCCTCTACGGGTCTGAGGTTCTTCACCGTCTATGGTCCCGCGGGTAGGCCCGATATGGCCTACTTTGGCTTTACCAATATGCTCCGCAAGGGCGAAACCATCAAAATCTTCAACTACGGAAACTGCAAGCGCGACTTCACCTATGTGGATGACATCGTTGAGGGCGTGCAGAGGGTTATGCACAAAGCGCCAGAGCGCAGAGTTGGCGAGGACGGACTGCCCGAGCCTCCCTATGCTATATATAATATAGGTAACAGCAACCCTGAAAACCTCTTGGACTTTGTGGACATTTTGCAACAAGAGTTGATAAGGGCCGGTGTGCTGCCCGAGGACTACGACTTCGAGTCGCACAAGGAGCTCGTGGCAATGCAGCCCGGCGATGTGCCCGTGACTTTTGCCGACACCTCGGCATTGGAACGTGACTTCGACTTCAAGCCCCACACCCCTCTGCGCGATGGCCTCCGCAAGTTCGCCGAGTGGTACAAAGAGTTTTACGGATAAACAAAAAGATAAATGAAAGATTACCAATATCATATCTTTTCACCCTACCGCGTGTGCCCTCTGGGTGCGCACGTTGACCACCAGCACGGTCTGGTGAGCGGTTCGATACTCTTCGGCTCGGAGGTGGTGAACGACCTTGCGGAGTTCAAACGCCACTCACAGGCAATTATTGCTAATCGCTACGACTCGGTTCTAGACGATGTCAAAGAAAAAGTATACACACGAGATATTTTTAGAAGAGATTAAAACCACAAATGATATATGTCAGGGCAAAATAATAAACGCATAGCCAAGAATACACTATTTTTATATATTAGAATGGCCATAGTAATGGCTATAAATCTATATGTTACCCGAGTTGTTCTCGATGTTTTGGGCGTTTCAGATTATGGTGTATATAATGTGGTATGTGGATTTGTTTCCATGTTCGGTTTCTTAAATACCTCAATGGCGCAAGGTATCCAAAGATTTTACAATTATGAGTTGGGGAAAAATGGAGAAGGTGCCGATGTAAAAGTTTATAACACCGCTTTAATTATACAGCTTGTGTTAGCCGTTGGCATTGTGATATTAACTGAAACCATTGGTCTATGGTATGTTAACACAAAGATGGTAATATCACCCGAGAGAATAGTAGCCGCAAATTGGATATTCCAATTCTCAGTCCTATCATTAGTATTTGTCATTATGCAGATTCCGTATAGTGCCGCAATATTAGCATACGAAAGGATGGACTACTATGCAGTAGTAAGTATAATAGATGCTGTTATGAAACTGGCAATTGTGATTATTTTGCCGCACTTACCTGGGGATAGCTTGATTTTTTACGGCTTGTTGATGATGGCCATTAGCATTATTGACTTCATATTGTATTCTGTATACTGTCGTAAAAAATTCCATCATCTCAAGTTCAAGAAAGTGTTTGACTCATCATTGTTTAAATCAATGATGAGTTTCTCGGGCTGGAATTTGTTTGGAACGTTTGCGTATGTTGTTGTGAAAGGTCAAGGTGTCAATGTCTTAATAAATACATTCTTTGGCACTGTCGTTAATGCTGCTAATGGTATAGCCACACAAATTTCTTCGGCTATTCAGACATTTGCAGCAAACATTGTACTCGCGTTCAAGCCACAATTAACGCAATCGTATGCAATGGGTGATTATAGTCGTGCCATAAACTTAATGTTTAGCATGTCCAAGATAGCGTACACATTGATGTGCGTAATCGCAATTCCCATAATGGTTGAAATGGATTATGTATTAACATTGTGGTTAAGCTCTAATATTCCTACCTATACGCATAGCTTTGCAAACCTTACGATAATTGCAACAATGATAGGAATATTGAATACACCTATCACGCAGATGATTCACGCTTCTGGGCAGATGAAAAAATATCAAATAGCCACTAGTATTGTCATATGTAGCATATTACCGATATCTTGGTTGTTTCTCAAACTTGGCTATGGGGCAACGAGTGTATTTGTTATTACAATTATCATAATGGTTATTAACCAAGTAGTCAGTTTGCAGGTCCTTCATTCAATATTCAAGCTTAGTGTCACAAAATATATTAAAGAGGTTGTTATCCCATGCATCATAATAACAATCATTCCGCTATTTGTTGTATTATCTACAAGTAATGCGATTGGGTCTTCATCTATTTGGACCTTTATAGTTGTGACTATTGTAAATCTACTTGCGGTGGGAATATCATTCTATCTAACGTTGAATAGTGCTGAAAAACAAATTATTCAATCTTATATAGTTAAAATTAAAAACAAAATATGTTAAAGAGATTAGTTATCGCTCTAATGTCATTTAGAGCCAAAAAGAGAGTCCGCTCAAATGCAACAATTTGTGGAGAAGGACACAAATACTGTGCAAAGTCCAACATCGTATTATTAGGAGGTGCTACTAAAAAAAATGTAGTACTACCAGAACATTGTTGGTGTGAAGGCCAAATATATGTAGAAGGTAATGGCCGTGTTGAGATGCATCCATACTCTAAAATTGGATCTACTACTAGAATTTTATGTGTTAATAAAGTTGTTATCGGAGCATATACTGCCAATGCAGACAATACAACAATATGTGATAATAATAACCACCCCATTAGCCCTTCATTTAGAAGACAGATGCGCCTAACTCCAGTTGGGGATGACATGAGAATGTGGAAACATTCTGCCAATGCCCCAATTATCATTGGCGAAAATTGCTGGATTGGCACAAATGTGCGTATTTGTAAAGGTGTAACAATTGGTGATAATTCGGTAGTGGCCGCATGTTCTGTAGTAACAAAAGATGTCCGGCTAATTGCATAGTAGCAGGCAATCCAGCCAAGATTGTAAAAACCGACATTGATAAGATCTAATTCTGTTGGGGATTATATAAAATTCGAGAACCACTCATTTGCTTATTTATGAATAAACGAATAATCTCCTCTATAATCATACTCCTTCTGCTTTTTGCTGCATTTGTTAGCATCAACAGCCCACAGCTCAACAGTATTGCTTTGTATGTTGCCATACCATTAGCCTTTGGATTGAGCATTATACAATATGGGAATCCATTGTCTAATAACAGATATATGCAATGGCTAATTGTGCTTTATTGTTGGATTGGTATTACATATTTTGGGGCCTACAATCAGGCCGTGGCTTTGGCTCAAATGAAACAGATACTTGGTGTGGTTCTGTTATCTTCCGTTATGGCTAATGTGTCCAAAAATCAAAAGGCGATGCCATGGCTATATGTGGTATTCATTTGCCTATTTATGTCTGCTGCCAATTACGCCCAGACGAATCTGGTGAATGTTATTGGTGAGGATGAACGTGCAACAGATGATGTGTTAAATGCCAATACCTTGGCATATTACGCATTCTATTTCAGTTGTGCTGTTTATGCTTTGGGGGAATGTGTCAATAGTACAAGATTGAAAAAGGTGATGCGTTATATATTTTTTAGTGTGATCTTTATCTCCGTGTGGATAGCACTCATTACGGCATCCCGCCAAGTATTAGTGATACAAGTTCCTCTTTTCTGTGTCCTTTTATACATTAGATATGGATTAGGGAAAGGTAGATGGTTATTTTTCTTTATTATCGGAGCTGTATTGGTTTGGTTGTTAAGTACAAATGCTTTGGAAACCATTTTTGAAGGAACACTACTCCAAGAGAGATATGAACTGAAATTGGAAGACGATACACGCACACTTGTATTAAGAGAAGCTGTTGATGTGGGCAATAGCCATCCGATTACAGGAGTCGGTCCTGGAAATTTTGTATTGCAATCAAGGTATCATGTATTTTCACATTGTACATACACGGAGTTATATGCTAATAGTGGATTTATAGCATCCCTTATATTCATATTGGTTATTGCATATTTCATCATAAAGCAATTTAATCGGTATCGTAAGAGTAAAGATACAATGTATCTATTCTTTATGGCCTTTGGGGTATTCTTTGCCATAGACAATTTTTTTTATGTATTCTATGCTCAATTGTGGCTAATGGCATTCTTCGTCCTTGTTGCTAGCCATAGTGAAACATATTATCGCTTGCAACAACAAATCAGAACTTCAACAAAATAATAAGCATGAGAGTAATTAAATTGGTTTGTCTGGTTTTATACTATTGTTTTGCACGATTCCTCCCAACTAGTTATACCCCAATCGTAGGAAAACCGTCAAAATGGATTAGATATCAATTATGTCGTAACATTTTTGCCAAATGTGGCAAGAATGTAAATATAGAGAGAGGAGCATTCTTTGGTCGTGGTAGTCTTATAGAGATTGGAGACAACTCTGGCATGGGAGTAAATTGCCATCTACCGTCTAATACAAAAATTGGTAATAATGTTATGATGGCCCCAAATTGCTACATCCTTAACATGAATCACGCTTTTGATAGGACAGATATTCCCATGTGTCAACAAGGTTCCACCCCCCCCCTTACAACAATCATTGAAGATGATGTTTGGATAGGGAGAGGTGTTATGATGACACCAGGCAGAGTAGTTAAGCGAGGTTCCGTCGTTGCGGCAGGGTGTGTATTATGTAAAGATTTTCCAGAGTATTCTATTGTGGGAGGGAATCCTTCTCGATTTATTAAAAGCCGATTATAGAAAGTAGGTCATTCAATAAGCGTTGAACTTGAAAGAATATAAGTGTATTAAAATTCGATAAGTGTTTATATGAAGATAGGTATTATTACTGGAGGCAACTTTCAAGCAAAAAAGGGGTTATTCAATTCCGTGCATTGCAGAGCTAAGGAATTAATGCAACATCCAAATGTTGATGTAGATATCTATTTTTTGGAAGAATATCCTTCTTTGTTGTTTAAATTGATTTTTAAAGCATTTAGACCAAATGCAACATTGGATGAGACTGTTGACGCTAAGGAAGTTATCTACAAAGGAGTTAAATATCACATTTTAAGGACTCCTAAATTAATAATAGATTATATACTATCTGTTAAACTGCACTTTTCTACCACGATTTCAAAAATTATAGAACGCAAAAAAATGTCGCATTTTAGAGAATACGACATAATTATAGCACAATCAACCACTGGAGCCCATCTTGCCAAATTAGTTCATCATAAATACAACATTCCATATATAGCAG
>JAGBVY010000146.1 GCA_017630115.1 Tidjanibacter sp.
TAGGTTGCACCAACCATCGGTCATCGGTTGACGGTCGTCGGTTGACGGTCGGTCGTCGGTTGACTTACCTTGTACCGAAGAGTTTCTCGGCAATCTGCACAGCGTTGAGAGCTGCACCTTTGCGAATCTGGTCGGCCACACACCAGAATGTAAGGCCATTGGGGTTGGCAATATCCTTGCGGATGCGACCCACATAAACGGGGGTGCTCTCTGCCACAAACAGAGGCATTGGATACTTCTTCTCGGCAGGCACGTCGTCGATGACAATGCCCTCCGCCTTGGCGAATGCCTCCACAGCCTCCTCGGGCGATACGGGGCGCTCAAACTCCACCCAGATAGCCTCCGAGTGGGCGCGAGCCACAGGCACCCTCACACAGGTGGCCGACACAGCGATGTCGGAGTGCATAATCTTCTGTGTCTCGTGATACATTTTCAGCTCCTCCTTGGTGTAGTCGTCGTCGGCAAAAACGTCGATATGGGGGATTAGGTTGCCGGCAATCTGGTAGGCAAACTTGTTTACGGTAATCTCCTTGCCCTCGGCAATTTCACCATACTGATTGTTCAGCTCAGCGATACCCATAGCACCTGCGCCACTAACAGCCTGATAGGTGGCAACGTGTACACGCTTGATGTGGGCCACCTTTTCGAGTGCAGCCAGAGCCACAACCATCTGTATGGTCGAGCAGTTGGGGTTGGCGATGACCCTGCGGGGTGCGTTGTGGGCATCCTCGGGATTGACCTCAGGCACCACCAGAGGCACATCGGCATCCATACGGAAGGCGCTCGAATTGTCAATCATTATTGTGCCGTGCTTAGTAATGGTCTTTTCAAACTCCTTGGAGGTGCTACCGCCTGCCGACACAAAGGCCACGTCAATACCCTTGAAGTCGTCGTTGTGTTGGAGGAGTTTTACGGTATATTTCTTTCCTCTAAACTCATATTCACTGCCTGCGCTACGCTCACTGCCAAACAGGTGGAGCTCATCGATGGGGAACTCTCTCTCGGCCAGAATCCTCAGAAACTCCTGACCTACGGCGCCGCTGGCGCCTACTATTGCTACGTTCATACTTTTATTATTCTGTTTACTGTTGTAATTCTATTTACTTTCGAGCGCGCCTTGTCGGTGTTTTCTGCGTTACGCTTGCTTCGGAAATCCTCATTTGCCCAAGCAAACTGCGGTTTCCTCAGCTTCGCAAGCCTTGAAAACCCTCGACAAATCGCACTCGACTTTCTTCCGACCCAGAGGGTTGCGGTGTCCTCAGCTACGCAAGCCTTGAAAACCCTCGACAAATCGCACTTGCCCTTTCCCAATAAACTGCGGTTTGCTTCTATGGTTGTTCTTAATTGCTATCGCTCGGCATAGTGAGCAAGCCCTCTCTACCCTCGCTTAATCGCAATTTTGAATTTTGAATTTTGCATTTAGAAAAACTCGTCATCCTCCTCGAAGATTACATCCGAGGGTTTCTCGGGCACTTCGGGCTCAATCTCGTCGGGGTTTTCGCCCTCCTCGTTCTCATTCTCCACATCCTCAATGGTTATTGAGCCATCCCAGCAGTCATAATCCTTAGCTCCTGCGGGGCGGTAGAACTTATCCTCCTTGGTCACGCCGAGGGTGCCGTTGTCCATAACCTTTTTCAAGAACTCGCCATAGATAGGCAGGGCCACAACCGAGCCTTCGCCCTTCGAGGCGAGGTGGACACTCTGGTCCTCGCCACCAACCCACACACCTCCAACGAGGTTGGGGGCGACGCACATAAACCACGCATCGCGGTTCTCCTGCGACGTACCGGTCTTACCGCCAACCTCCACATCGCTCATGCCGTAGGCCCAGCCCAAGCGCACACCCGTACCTCGCTGAACGACGGTGCGGAGCATATCGACCATTGTGTAGGCTGTAAGGTCGCTGATGGCCACAGTGGTGGTGGGGCTAAATTCGGCCAAGACGTTGCCGTGGCGGTCCTCAATGCGGGTGACAAATATGGGCTCGGTGTGAACACCTCTATTGGCGAAGGTAGAGTAGGCTCCAACCATCTCAAAGAGGCTCACATCGGGAGTGCCGAGGCAGATGGCGTTCACTGGGTCCACATAGCTCATAATACCCATATCGTGGATGAAGTCGGCTACGGCGGCGGGTTGGTTGGCCTGTTTCATAATCCAAGCCGAGTAGTTGTTGCGGCTGCGAGCCAAGCCCCATTTGAGGGGGTACATCTCGCCGTCATAGACAACCTTCGTGCCGGCCTCCTTGGGGGTCCAAGCCTCGCCCGTGTAGGTCTCGATGGTCACAGGCATATTGGGCACCATTGTGCAGGGGTTGTAGCCGAGGTGGTCGATAGCGAAGGTGTAGATGAAGGGTTTGATTGTCGAGCCCACCTGACGCTTGCCCTGCTTGGCCATATCGTACTTGAAGTAGCGGAACGATGGACCACCAACATAGGCCTTGACATAGCCGTTGTGGGGGTCAACCGCCATAAGCGAGGCGCGCATAATGCGTTTGTGATGGAGGATGGAATCCATAGGGGTTATGAGCGTATCCACCTCGCCTTTGTAGGTGAATATGCGGGTTTTGACCTTGGTGCGGAACGCCTCGTCAATCTGGCTCTGCGAGTAGCCGGCGTTGCTCATTTCGCGGTAGCGGTCCGAATAGCGCACAGCACGTTTGAGTATCTTGTCAATATCCTCCTGCGAGAGGTCGGTAAAGAGTACCTTAGTTTCGCGGTACTGTTTGTCCATTGCGGGCTGAATCTGGTCGCGTAGTTGTTTCTGCACAGCCTCCTCGGCGTAGCGTTGCATCGTCGAGTTGAGGGTGGTGTAGATTTTCAGACCGTCACGATAGATGTTGTAGGTTGTGCCGTCGGCCTTTTTGTTCTTCAAGCACCAACCATAAAGGGGATTCGACTCCCAACGCTCCACCTCCTTCTCGTAGTCGTACTTGGTGTAGTACATATTGCGGGTGGGTTTGGGTGAGGTCATCGTCACTCTAATCATCTCGCGGAAGTAGGTTGCCAAGCCTTCGTTGTGCGACGAGGAGGAGAAGTTGAGCTCAATGGGGAGTTGTTTGAGCGAGTCGAGTTGTGCGGCCGAAATGTAGTCGTTCTTCTCCATACGGGTCATTACCGTATTGCGTCGTGCAAGCGAGTTCTTGGGGTTGCGCACAGGGCTATACCTTGTGGGGGCGTTGAGCACACCCACCAGCACTGCCGCCTCTTGCACGTTGATTTCCGAGGGCTCTTTGCCAAAGAAGGTCTTGGCCGCTGCCTTAATACCGTAGGCATTGGAGCCGTAGAATACGGTATTGAAGTACATTGCCACAATCTCGTTTTTGGTGTAGTTGTGTTCGAGCTTCACGGCTGTAATCCATTCCTTAAACTTGGCCACAACGAGTTTGCCCACCCTTGCCACCTTCGACGAGTAGTGGGTTGTGTCGCGTGGGAAGAGGTTTTTTGCTAGCTGCTGAGTGATTGTCGAGCCGCCACCCTGACCTTTGTCGCCCAGAGCGATGGTCTTTATACCCACCCTCATCAGCGAGAGGAAGTCGATACCTGAGTGGGAGTTGAAACGCTCGTCCTCGGTGGAGATGAGGGCTGCCACAAGTGCGGGCGAGAGCTCTTCGTAGTCCACATAGGAGCGATTCTGCACATAGTACGAACCGAGCAATACGCCATCTTCGGAGTAAATCTCGGTGGCGAGGTTGCTTTTGGGGTTTTCCAGCTCCTCAAAAGAGGGTAGTTTGCCAAAAACGCCGGCGTTGGTGAGTGCGAGCAGCGTTAGGAAGGTTACCGAGGGAACGAGTACTATGGTCCAAAACCAAAGTGTTACCTTCTGTGGGCGAGTTAGTTGGCTGTATTTTTTCATAGTTCTACTACGCTATTTCGGGTTTGTTCAGTCCACAAAGATAGTTTTTTTGCCCGAAACCCAACACCATACCTACGGTATGAGGCTAAAAATTGAGGTTTAGGCCAGCTGTGAAGGTGGGTTTGCGCCACTCGTCGAGGTCGAAGTAGGCGCCCACCTTTATTGTTAGGTCGCCCTGCTCGGGCAGTCGGAGCCACGAAGTGTCGGCCCACAAGTCGGCTCCAACACACTTAGCTCCGCGCCACACTCTCTCACCACTCTCGGTCCATAGGCGACCTTGTAGGGTCTCGGCAAAGAGCGACAAGCGGAGGCGTTTGAGCAGCACCACGCCACTTATGCCCACATCGGGGTAGCAGAGCGGGGTGTCGTATTGGAGCGATAGGCCCACTTGGTCGTCGGGATAGACCACTGTGCGTATGCCTCGTGGGTTGAGCCAACCGAAGTTGAGCGAGTAGCCTAACGGACCACTTCCGCCAATGCCCTGATAGGAGGCTCTGACCGTAAAACCGTCGTTTGCTCCGAAGGCGGGAGTGTAGAGGCGACCAAACAGACCATAGGAGGTGGTTGTGGGTATGGGTGCAAAGACTTTTCCTACTCCCGCAACAAGGGCCACGCCCCAACGAGGTTGTATGTTGCGATAGGCCGAGGAGGTGTAGCTATTCCATTGGATGGTGGCTGCGGCGGCGGTGCGTCCGACCACATAGCTCTCCGAGAGAGGATTGTAGATGCTCGAATTGGAGCGTGATAGCTCCACTGCGGGGGTCACAACAGTGGTCACATCGCTGTGTGAGATGACAATGGGGAGGTGGATGCGACCATAGAGCGAGTAGTAATACGAGGTAGGCTCGGGCTTGGGGGCGCTCTCGGAGTGATCGTAGGAGGCGTAGTAGTCGCCATCCTCCATCATTAGTCCCGCTGTACCACCCGCGCCGGCAGGGCCATTGTCGATGTAGGCGTTGAGCTCAAACTTGGGTGCAAGACCAATGTAGTTTAGTTGCAGATTTGTTCCCACTCTGCCGTTGGGTAGCCAGAAGAGTCCGAGTGAGCCTATGGCGTCGGAGAGCAGGCTCTGCGACACGGCCGTAAGTCCGAAGCGCACATTGCTCATATTGCCCGCCATAAGTTGGTCGGGGAGGTAGTAGATAGGGGCCCAACTATGGATGCCTACCGCTCCGAGGGCTTTGTTGTAGCGTTTGGTCTTGAAGCGCTGGCGCGAGAGATTGAGCTCTTTGCCCTCGAAGTTCACCGAGTCGATACAAACATCCCACTCCCAACGATAGACCTCAGGATTGACTACGCTCTCAGGTAGGCGTGAGTAGTTCACCCTTGGGTAGTCCTCCTCAGACGAGAGGAGGGCGGTGGCTGGGTGGTAGCCCTCGGCGTCGTAGGTGGCCATAGCCACTGTTGTGTTGTTGGCTGCGGGGTAGAATGAGCCGTAGCGCGAGGTGCTAATGCGCTCTTCGTTGAGTGTGAGGATGTTGAGGCGGTGAATCTCGTTGTAGCCCGAGGCAATAGAACCAAAGTAGAGGTGGCCGTCTGGGGAGGCGCTAAGGTCGGAGAGGGTGACATAGGAGGCCTCTTTCACAACGCTGCGCTGGCCTGTTGCGGGGTTGAGGCTCTCGATGGCCATACCACCATTGCCCGTAGTGAGCAAGTAGAGCCTATCGCCTATGGCAGCCATACCGTGACACTCCACACCCGCGGGTAGGGTGTGTTCGCCTTTGGCCGAAACGATTGTGTATCTACCTTCGAGTTTGTAGCGCACATAGGCCAATGAGCCGTTGAGGTTGGTGGGGTAGAGCGCTCGGGTCGATTTGGGTAGCACACGCTCCTTGCGGTGGGGCTTGCCGAGGGGGGCACGATAGAGTATCGAGCCGAAATCTTGTGCAAAGGAGCTGAGTTGCGAGAGTTCACACCAATAGATGTGGTCACCCACAATGGCGGGTGGGGTGTTGAGGTTGCCAATGTGGCGTAGGGTGCGCTCCTTGCCCGTTGTGATCTCTATCTCCACAAGGGCCGAGGGGCTATCGAAACTACTCTTCACCCAGACAATGTGGCTCTCATCCACCCATAGAGGGTGGCGATAGTGGGTGTAGGGCGACTTCTCGGGTTTGCTGAGGGCTATTCTTTGGGCGCTATCGCTACGCTCGGGCAGACTCTCCCAGTGGGAGTTGAGCCTCTCGAAGGTGGTGCGAAAGAGCTGCTCGGTAGTGCATCCCCATTGGCGACGCATAGCCCACTCAAAGGGGGCAATGGTTATGGGCCAACGCGAGGCGTAGTCCATAATCTCTCCCCACGCATAGCCTCCTGCCAGAGTGTTGGCAGTGGTTACCATCTGGTAGCCCAGTTCGTAGTGGGAGGGGGTGTAGAGGTTGTAGGAGCCAGAGAACCACACGTCGGGGTTGTCGTAGCTAAGTATCTCGCGCCCAACGGCACGATAGTGCATCGTATAGGAGGGTTGCTTGGCTCGGCCAAACAGACTGGCCTGAGTCTCGGCATCGACAGCGTCGCCCTCCAACCACCAGAAGGGCATTACACCGGTGGTGGCCAATAGAGCCTGCTCGCCCAGCAGGTAGTAGGCCCAACGAGGTAGGCGGCCGCCAAAGAGTGCGGCATATTGGGCTGCGTGGCGGTATTCGTGAACGGAGAGTTGTCGCAACCACGTTGTGGCATAGCTGTGGGTTGCGGGGGTTGTGCACATCTCAATGCGCTCGGGCGCCATAATAGTTATTCCGTTAGATGCGCTACTGGCTCCGTGTAGCACAACGGGCATATCCAGAGGGGCAATCGAACTACCATTGTGCCCCAGTCCGTAGCCTATGGAGTGGTTGAGCGAGTCCATCAGGAAGAGCACCCTTCGGGCCTCATCCTCGGCGTAGGTGGGGGCAACAACACTCACACTCTTGCCACTGAGGGTGCGCCAACGGGTCGTAGCAGGACTTGCTCCCCCCGAGTAGAACTGCGCCGCCAGAGGCGACGAACAGAGCGTTGCCACTGCCCAAAGCACTAAGGGTATGATGTGTCGCTTGAAAAACATCGTTTTGAGTAGTCAGTTATCAGTTTTTTGAGTAGGGTAATTTTGAATTTTGAATTTTGCATTTTGAATTTCACTTGCCACCTGCGGCTTTGGCACGGTAGCCCTTCGAGAGGAGTATTTCGAGCACTTTTTCGCGGTGTGAGCCTTGGATGATAATCTCGCCATCCTTGATAGAGCCGCCTACGCCACAGCGATTTTTCAGCGCCTTGGCCAACTCTTTCAGCTCCTCCTCGGGGCCAACGAAGCCCTTTACGAGGGTTACAGTCTTACCGCCTCGGTGGTTGCTCTCTATCCAGACCCTCAGATTTTGCTTCGAGGGGGCTATGCTCTCCACCTCAGGCTCAGTGTCGGTGGTGTATTGAAAGTCGGGATTGGTGGAAAATACCACACCCAAACGTGCTTTCCAATCGTTCTCTGCCATAATCTTCTAGTGCTTAATTGTACAAAGATAATAATTTTCTTATATTTGTAGTGACGATTATGGCAAAACATCGACGATACCCACGCGGTGAGCGACTATTTAAGCCCCAACCACCAACCTCACCTCTACCTCAGCTACTACCCGTGCCTGAGGGTTGTAGGCGTGTGCTTGTTGAGGTTGAGGGCTACGAGGATGTTGCCTTTTGGCGTGGCATACTCGACCCCTACGAGAGCGAGAAGCTACGTTTCGACATCTCGGTGCCATTGGAGGAGCAACTGGCCAAGGGCAAAAAGACCCTGCTGGGGCGTGCAGCAATGTGTCATCCCAACCACATTATGTGTATGGATAGCGACTTCGACTACCTCTTTGCCAGCCAAACGGCCGACGCACGCATCATCAACTCCTCGCCCTATCTCTTCCACACCTACGTCTATTCCACCGAGAATTTCGTCTGCTACGCCCCCTCGTTGCACAACATCTGTGTAAAGGCTACAAAGAACGATGCCAAAATTTTCGACTTCGAGCGTTTCTTTGCCGCCTATTCGAGGGCTATCTACCCCGCCTTTGTATGGTATGCCTACTCGGCCCAAATCTCAACGCCCAACATCTTTACGTTGCAGAGTTTCAAAAACACCGTGCGTCTGGGCTATCTCGACATCGACAATACGGGAGCTTCTACCATCGAGTGGTTGGAGCGTCAGGTGGCTCGCCGAGTGCGCTCGTTGGAGAACGACTACCCTGAGGTGGCCGAGCGACTGGGCGAGTTTGAGGTCTTGCTCCACAATAGGGGTGTTACGCCCGATGAAACCTATCTCTTTATGCACGGCCACACCCTTATGGACAACGTCGTTACGGTGGTGCTCGATGCCGTATGTTCAAAACTGAGGCTTATGAGCGGCGAGCGCATACGCACCTCTGGTTGTGAGGGTCAGCGACTGCTCAATGAGCAGAGCAACTACACCAACTCGCTCTACAATGTGCGTGATGCACTACTTTTCAACGAGAACTATAAGGATTGTTTTCTCTATAAGAAACTCCAACACGACATCGAACAGTTCCTTTTGCTGACTGCCGAGGGTTGAGGAATAGCGGTCAGTAGTCAGCAATCAGCAGTCAGCTCTGCGCCAAGGCGCGGGTATTAAAAAAGATACCCGCGTTTTATATTGGCCTTAGGTCGGTAGACGGCAGACGGTTGACGGTAGTCGGTAGTCGGTCGTCATCTTTTGCCTTAGGTCGTTAGACGTTTGACCTTAGACGTTAGACCAAAAAAGAAGGCGAGTCCACAGCTTACTAAACGTAAGTGAGGAACTCGCCTATCGAAGTGCGGTGCAAAATTTGCCCGCTATATGATGCGTTTTTTACTCAAACTCTACCGAATAAATCAAATGCTCCAATCCTCTTAGCAAATCGCGCTGACCGTGTTTGGGCGAAAATACATAGCAGTCGATGCAAACCACACGACCGGCCTCCTTGTCGAGGGTGCTCCAACTAATCATTGGGCCACCCATAAAGTCGCCACCGACAAGATTCCAAAAACCACGCATCTCGGCCCAGTCACGGTCGCCTATACGCTTGTAGCTGACCTCAGGACCAAAGTTTTTGACCGTAGCCATATGGGAGTTGCCCGAAGGACCGGGGATATTCTTGACAAAGTTGTCGCGCTGAGCAATTAGATTCTCCAATTTGAAGTCGGACTTGCCTTTGTAGGGGTAGGAATAGACCGCAATGCCCTGAAAAGCTGTGGGATACTCAAACGAAGTCACAAGCAGACTATCGCCACTTGTGCCACGAGGCGAGTAGCCACGGGGAAGATCGATGTGGAAGCCGAACATATCGCGGATTTTATCGACCATAACGCCCTCTTTGTGCTGGCGGTTCATCTTCAAGGCCCGGTTGCGCTCGGCACTTTCGTAGAGCGTCAGCAGCTCCTCCTTATTATCGGTGAGATATTTCAGCAGGGCTTGGTCGTTGGGGGCCGAGAGCAACACCAACATCTGCCCGTCGGCATATTTGTTTTGGGTGCCCGTAAACTCCACCTCACTCTTCGAAGGGTCGATGTTGATATATAGCACATTGCGATGCACCTTGATAAAACCCTCAAAGGCGCTGGGCAGAACCCTCATAAGGTCGAAGCGAGGCTCATACTCATTGACATAGAGTACGGGCTCGGCAAAGATTTCCCTGAGCGTATCGCCCACTGCCCCCTCCCACTGGGCTTGTGGCACTACGGCTATGAGTTCGTAGGCGGCACCTCCGGCGGCCTGCTGACCCGTGCCTATCGTTGAGGAGTTGCAACCGGAAAGCACCCCAACAGCGGCAACCATCACTAAGGCAAAGAATTTGATAGTATGTTTCATAATCGAAGAGTTGAATTATTGTGTTTTTAATCTTATGGGTACAAAGATATGAAAAACTTTTTACCTTTGTGGCCGTATCTATTTCCAAAAAGCAGAAATGTACTTTCGTTTCCCGAAATTCCTAAGGCGTATGATGCCCACAATGTTGTGGAAGGTTGATAGCAGCGATAGCGTCTATCTGACCTTCGACGACGGCCCTACGCCCAAAATCACCGAACAGATACTCGACATCCTCGACAACTATGGTGCCAAGGCTACATTTTTCTGCTTGGGCAACAACGCCGAGGTCTATCCCGAGTTGGTGGAAGAGATTGTGGCTCGTGGCCACGCCATTGGCAACCACTCCTACAACCACACTCGCGGTTGGCTTACCTCCACCGAGGACTATATGGCCAGCGCCTATCGTGCAGGGCAGTTCTTGCCCCACACCCGCCTCTTCCGCCCACCCTATGGTCGTATTGCCGTAAGGGAGGTGCGTAGGATGCGCTCGCAGGGATGGCGCGTGGTGATGTGGAATAGCATCTCGGAGGACTACGACCACAAAGTATTGCCCCAAAGGTGCGCCCAGAAGGTGACTCGCCACCTGCGCGCGGGCAATATCATCGTCTTCCACGACTCGGTCAAAGCCTCGAAAAATATGCTCTACGCTCTGCCCAAAGTGTTGGAGGCTATAAAAAAACGTGGGCTTAAATGTGAGATTATTAGCTCCGACTTGTAGGAATTCAGACAAAAATTACTACTTTTGTGGGTTGTATAAGCAGAAACGAATAAAATTCTAAACTAAAATAATTCAAACTATGGCAACAGCATCAGACATCAAAATCGGTATGTGCATCGATATGGACAACAAGACCTTCCTCGTTGTCGATTTCCAGCACGTTAAACCCGGCAAAGGCCCTGCCTTCATCCGCACCAAACTCAAAAACCTCGAAAATGGCCGCGTACTCGACAAGACCTACTCGTCGGTGAGTGAGCGCATTGAGCCCGTGAGGGTTGAGCGTCGCCCCTACCAGTACACCTACGAGGACGACCTCGGTATCCACCTTATGCATATGGAGACTTTCGAGGAGATTACCATTCCCCGCGACCTGATTGAGAACTCCGACCTTATGGTAGATGGCCAGATTTTGGAGGTTATGTTCCACACCGAGAAGGAGCAGGCTCTGACCGCCGAGCTTCCTCCCATCATCGATATGGAGGTTACCTACACCGAGCCCGGCGTGCGTGGCGATACCGCTTCGACCAACTCGCTCAAACCCGCTACTGTAAACACCGGTGCTACTGTTAAAGTACCTTTGTTTATCAACACTGGCGACAAGATTAGGGTTGATACTCGTACTCGTGAGTACTACGAGCGCATCAAGTAAAAAACGCATATAGCGGGCGACTGCTTCGTTGCACTACGATAAACCACCTCCTCATTTACGCTTAGTAAACTCGGAGGTGGTTTTCTTGTGCGCCTTGCATTCATCCCGCTCTATGCGTTTTTTTAATTAGTCTAACGTCTAAGGTCAAACGTCTAACGACCTAAGGCAAAAGATGACGAACGTCTACCGTCAACCGACGACCGTCAACCGACCTAAGGCAAAAGATGACGACCGTCTACCGTCAACCGACGAGTAATAATAGGCCTTAGGGGCTTTAAGGGCCTTAATGACCTAAGTAAAATAATTTTAATCCTCCTTGCCGAGCCAGAGCAATTGTGAATTAAAAAAAACGCGGGTAATGAGATACCCGCGTTTTTTTGTGTTACTGGATTTCAACAACATCTTTATCGCTATTCAGAACGAGTTGGTGTTTTACCCAGCCACCGCCCGAAGCGCAATACTTCGTGAGGATAGCGGTCATATTAACCTTTACACCATCCTTAGGAATCTCGTTCAGAGCAAACCTCGAATAGCCGCTGGTGCGGACAATGAAGGGGTAGTCGTTGGAGAATGCAAACAGGGCCGAGCCGTAGTAGGAGTTGCTTGTGCCACTCTCGTCGTAGTAGCTATAAGCCCACGTTGCAGGCAATCCTTCGGGGTAGTCGGGGTTGAGTTTGTAGTCGCCATAGACATAGTTGGTGTAGGTGCCATTGAGGTTCTCCAAGAAGGAGGGGAATACGTCGCTATCGGAGAAGCTATTGTGTTTGATAGTGCCCCAGATGCTCTCGATGCCCTCGAAGCGGCAGAGTGTGCCGAGGTACTTCTTCTCGTTGGCGACGATTGTAGCCACGTTGGCGCTATTGACAACAAGTGTGTCGGCGGCGGTGAGTCCCTCCTGAGGGCCTACTTTGAGTTTGTCGTCGATGACGGTCTGGATATCGATGTAGCCATTGGAGTAGCTTGCGTCGGAAGATTTGCCACCGAGCGAGAGCATATAGCGGTAGTTGCCTAAGTGGAGCTGGTCGCACTTAACATAGACAATCTGTCCGGGTTTGTAGGTGGTGTACATCGAGCCCTTACCCACCTTAATCTCTATGCCGCCATTCTCGTAGCCATCGGCATCTTGGAGGTAGAGCGAACGGTAGGTGTTGCCCAGCTCGTCGGAGCTGATAACCTTGGTGCGGAGGGCCACTTTATCGGTGATAACCACACTCTTAACGAGTGCTTTGGGGTCGGGTGTGGTGGCGTAGAAATAGCGTTCTTTGAGCTCATTGACGCTGATAAAGGTGTAACCTTCGGCCACAATTTCCTCCTCAGTGGCGGGCTCAAATACGGGCACATTGTCCCACTGCTTCTCGCACGAGGTCAGTGCCACGAGTGCGAGTGCTGCTATGATTATATATTTTTTCATATCTCTCTCTTTGTGTCGTTAGTACTTGATTAGAAACGGAAGTAGATATTAAGATAGTAGTTTGTGCCGTAGAGGTAGAAGTACTTCGAGTCGAAGCGCGAGTAGCGAGTACCGGTGGTGGTCTCATACTCGTCGTCGGAGAAGAGTCGCATCTGCTCAAAACCGCCTGTCTTGCAGATGGTGTTCGTCAGGTTCTTGATCTCGAAGCTGAAACCAATCTGGTTGTTCTTCACATACCAAGTCTTGCCAATGGAGGCATTAACCACAATTGCGGGGTCGAACTTCTCCTGAGCTGCCAGAGCGCGAATCTGCTCAGCCTCGCCCTCATAGGCGGCGTAGGTGATGATATCCTCAATGGTGCCATCGAAGGCGCTGTCAATCAACTGTGCGTCCATACGGCCACCCATAGCACCGAGGGTGCGGTAGAGGGGGTTCATCGAGAGATACATCTTGTCGAAATACTCGGCGTCAATCGAGAGGTAGATGTTGTTGGATGTGCGGTAGTTAAGACCTACATTTACAGCCACCTGAGGGGTGCTCTCAATCTTCATACCCTTCCAATAGACCCTCTCGTTCTCCACCAGCACTGCGGCGGTATTGTCGCGGGTCTGGGTGAAGTAGGGGTTGGAGGTGTAGGTGTAGTCACCAAAGCTAGCTGCACTCGAAAAGCTCAGATCGGCAGTGATAGGCACTCTCAGACCCAGCTCCAAGCCATAGTAGCGGCTGTCGATGCCCGAGAGCGACATATTCGAGAAGGCTGCCCACACATCGTCGTAGAAACTAATAAGTTTCGACTGGTCTTTGATGGTGGTGTAGTATGCCGAGGCACGCAACTGAATCCAAGGAGCTTTGTAGGAGTAAGCCACGTCGAAGCTCAACACTTTCTCGGTGTCAAGACCGGGTGCAATGGTGTTGCGGGTGCGGGGCGATACGAAAGCGTCTTGGAAGTAGGGTGCGTTCTGCTGTGCCACAGCCGAGAGTTGAACGCTGGTTGCGCCGTTGGGCTCGTAGGTGAAGTTACCTTTGAGGTTGTAGCCGAAGAAGTCGAGGTGCTCGCTGTCACCAAATGAGTTGTCGGCAAAGAGTCCCTTCTGGTAAAGACCTTCGCGGTAGAAGTTGGTGTAGGAGAGCTCTGCTGCTGCCGAGAGTTTGTAGTGGGGCAGGCGGAGGTTGTAGATACCCCAGAGTTTGCCCACCATCGAGTGTGCATAGTAGTCGTAGCCATACTTGTCGCCTTCGCGCACGATGTAGTTGTCCGAGCGGCGGAGGTCGTTGAGGCTCTTGACGCGCTCACCAGAGGCGTGAATATCCCTCTCGGCGAAGTTGTCGATATTGACCCAGTAGTCGCCACCCAGAAGGTCTTTGATAGAGGTGTAGTACTCGGTGCGGTTGCGGCGCAGGTCGATACCGCCCACTACATCCATCTGACGGTTGATGGTGTAGTCGGCTTGGAGTTTGAGCCTCAGGTCGCGTTGGTCGGTGTGGCGCTCGGAGATGATGTAGCGCGAGCGGTTTTGGCCTGCTACACTCTGCTCCACGCCTGTGCCCTCATAGTTGAGTGTTGGTGCGTCGCCACCGGCTGGGTTGGACTTGTAGTTTACGTTGTAGAGTTTGTCGAAGTCGATGTACATCATCTTCTCCCTATGGTCGGCCCAAGCCTGAGTGAGGTCGGCCATATGGCTCATATCGCCTTTGGCATACCAGTAGCTGGGCAGGTTGCGATAGTAGTCGGGACGGGGGTCGGCGGCGCTGTTCCAGTCGAGTGCCGAGTAGCCGTTCTGACCAAAGCGGAACGAAGCCGCAGCTGTTACGCGGAGCTTGTCGTTGGGGGTGAAGAACCAGTTGGCCATAGCCACAGGCTCGTGGTAGCTTCTCACGCGGGCATTGCGCAACTTGCCGTCCTGTATACCCACATTGGGGTTGTACCAGTAGCTTCCGGTCAACGAATAGGCCTCCTGAGTGGCGGCCATCTGTGCGCCCCTCTGGGTTGGTACGCCAAAGAAGGTGAAGGCAAATTGGTGGCGGTCGTTGAGGCGCTTCTCGGCCGAGAAGAAGTAGGCCCAAGCGTTGTAGTTCACACCCTCAACAAAGTCGTTGCCGCCCAGACGAGCCGACACACTTGCTGCATAGGCCCAACCGTTGTCCTGCATACCGCTGGTGTAGGTGGCCATAATGCGGTGGCGGTACGAACCGCTCGAAGTAACGAAACCGGTGCGGAAGCCCTGACGCATCTGCGAGGCGCGAGCCAAAATGTTGGTCGTACCATTAATGCCGCCAACACCGCTTGTACCAACCGAGGTGGCATAGGTAGCCTCTTGGTTGCGGGTAGCCTCGTTCAGACCGCTCCACAACGACCAAGTGCCGTTGCCGCTATTGGCATCGGTCATCTCCACGCCGTTGAGGTAGATAATCTCGGTGTTCTGGTCGTAACCACGGGTGCGGAACCTCAGTGCGCCAAACTTGTAGCCTGCGATGTTGTTGAACACATCTTTCGAGGCGCTGAGCGATACAGGGGTCGATTGCGAATCGTTCTCCATCTCGCTGTCGAACTCCGCAAATGAGCCATCGTCGAGCAGAAAGTCGTTCTCGGCTAGCACATCGGCTGCGAGCGAGATGTAGTTGAGGTCTTTCAACTCGCGGTCCATCTTGACGTTGATGGAGGTGGGCTGGAAGCCGGTGGCCTCCACATTGATTGTTGCCTGACCGAAGGGGATGTTTACAAAGGTAAACTCACCATTGGCGTCGGTGGTTGCGCTCTCGGTGGGCACGCCGTCGGCGTTGATGGTTATCTTCGCGAGCTCGATGGGCTGACGGCCCTGACGCGAAACAACCTTACCTGTGACAGTACCCACATTCGTCTGTGCCATAAGGCCACAGAGTGTGCCCACAGCAAAGATGATTGTTAGAAGTAGTTTTTTCATAATGTTTGTTTATCTATACGCTTTCTTGTTTGTTTCTCACTTAGTTGCGTGGCCTTGCTGCGCTACTTAACAATGTAGATAAATACGGGCAAGTGGTCCGACCAACCTGCTTGGAAGTTATTGCCCACATAGGTGCGTAGGGGGTAGCCTTTGTATTGGCCCTCGCGTTGGAAGAGGAAGTCGGCCTTGAAGATGTTGCCGTAGTACTCTGCCTTGGCGGGTTTCCACAATTCGAGTGTGCCTTTGGGTGCGTTGGCGAGGTTGCTGCTTACGACAATGTTGTCAAACAAGTTCCACAGGTCGTTATAGACCAACGTGCCGTAGCCATCCTTGTGCATCTGCCAGTAGGGGTTGAAGAGGTCCAACTCGCCCAAACGCTTTTTGCTCAGTTTGGCGCCCAAATTCTCCGAAACGCTCTTGTCGCCGGGGTCGTCGTTGAAGTCACCCATAACCACCACCTTCATTGCGGGGTTGGCCTTGCGTACCGAGTCGCAGATGCTCTTAATCTGGCTTGCCAAGCCCTCGCGCAGGTAGGCCGAGGCGCTATGACCACCCCTACGGCTGGGCCAGTGGCTCACGAGGAAGAAGAAATCTTCGCCGTCAATCTTGCCCCACATAGTCAGCAGGTCGCGGGTGCGGAAATTCTCTCTTGCGCCGGGGATCTTGGCCTTGATAGACTCGCTACCCTCATACTTAAACTGGTCGGGACGGTAGAAGAATGCCACATCCACACCACGAGCATCGGGGCCGTCGTAGTGGCAAATCTGGTAGTTGGCTGCAAGCAGTTGCTCCTGTGAGGCGAGGTCCTCCAAGACGTTGCGGTTCTCCACCTCGCTCACACCAATTACCGTTGGGTAGGATTTGTTCTGTTTGGCCACCGAGTAGAAGAGGCGTTCGAGGTTGTCGAGTTTTTTGTAGTACTTGGCCGAGTTCCACTCTTTGTTGCCAGAGGGGATAAATTCGGTGTCGTAGATTGTGGGGTCCTGAATGGTATCAAAGAGGTTCTCCACATTGTAGAACATAACGGTGTAGCGTTTGCTCTGTGCCGAGGCAGTGCCGATAGAGAGTACCACTGCTACCAGCAGACTAATTACAAATAGCTGTCTCTTCATATTTTTTTAGTTATCAGTTGTCAGTTATCGGTATTGGACTGTCTAATTTTGAATTTTGAATTTTGAATTGCTCTTACATTCCCCAGTCGCTGGCGTTGTAGCTATCTTTGGGGGCGTTGGGCACATTGGGGAAGAAGGTATGACCTGTCATACGCTCCAATTCGGCCACACTCATCATCATACCCTTGTGGGGTTTTACTTGGTGCTGCGAGGAGTTGTGTTCAACCATAAACACCACACATTTCAGTTCGCTCGCCGAGCAGTTTACAACCCATTTGCCCGTGTTGCCCTTCTTGGTGCGGAGCAGAACTTTGTAGTAGTGGGTGGGGATAACCGTACCGCTCGACTTTTTGTTGTAGTTCTCCCAGTAGCAACCATTGACCATATAGAGGGTGTCGGCGCATAGCTGTCCGTCGCAATAGCTCTCCAAGTTGTTCCACACGCCGCCGCCAGTGTTGAAACCATCTTGGAGTTGGGGGGCGATGTTGGAGTAGTAGAAGGCTTGTACATTTGCACCTCGGCTCACAAGCCTATCGCTACTACCGAGCAGGTGGCCACGAGTGTAGCCGTCGCGCTTGTGGACTTGAATCGACGAGGGTATCTCGGGGTCGGGGCCGTAGGCGTCGCTACGCGAGGTGTTTTTGGCTGTGTAGTAGGAGTGCATAGGCGAGGCTACCCACACGGGGCAACCAAGCTCCTCGGAGTAGCATACGGCGAAGTTGCGTACCTTGCCATTGCCCTTGTCGGGAATCATATGGTAGGCATAGTAGTAGTCGTCGTTGTCCTCCTCGGCGGGCAGTTCGGCCCAGCCTGCGTGGGGAGTGCCTCCGTTGGTAACCATACCACCACCGGTGTTGTCACCGCCAGTATTGTCACCGCCAGTATTGTCATCACCAGTGTTGCCACCGCCTGTGTTGTCGTTGTTCTTGACGCTCGAAACATAGAGCGCATCAATCATCTCGGGCTTGCCGTTGTAGCTCTGACGAGTGCCTCGGAGGGTGATGGTGTCGCCCTCTTCGAGTCCGAGCGAGTCCCAAATTAAGTTGCCATCTGCATCCACCACGCCGTAGATATAGACTGTGCCGGTCGAATCGGTCAGGTCGAAGTTGCCGTAGTGGCTTGTGATTTTGCCGCCGATAGTACCGGTGAGCTGATAGATGGTGGCGTCCTCGTCGGCAAGCAAAAATTCAGCAACGGTGGCCACTACAACACCCGTAGGCACATCATCACCACCGGTATTGTCCCCACCGGTATTGTCCCCACCGGTATTGTCGCCACCAGTGTTGTCGCCACCGGTATTGTCGTCACCAGTGTTGTCGCCACCGGTATTGTCACCACCACCTGTGTTGTCACCGCCACCGGTATTGCCGCCAGTTGAGCCGGCGCTTTGGGTGATGAGCACCTGCTGTGTGGTGGCCTCATCTTTCCTTACGGGGCTAATTGTGAGCTTGGCGGTGCGAGATTTGCCTGTGGTGTTGGCGGTGTAGCTACACAAGATGCTCGCCGAGCCACTATGCTCCGCCACGCTGAGGGTCAGCCACTCGGCCGAGCTACCGATGGTCCAATCGGTGTTGCTCTCCACTCCAAAGAGGAAGGTGCCCTTCTCGGAGCCGAGTTGCTTGGATGTGATGGAGGCTTTGAGGGTAAACTCCTTTTTGGCCTCTTCAATCTTCTCCTCACATCCGCCCACAAGGCTTAGGGCGAGGAGAAAGAAAATAATCGACAATCGTTTCATAGTCATTGCTTTATATCTCTCTATTGCGTTCGCGCCTGGTCCTACTCAATGCCGGGCCAGAACTTCATATCTATGTTTTGCTCCACTTTGCCCTCCGCAACATCGTCGAGGCCCACGAAGAAGTCGATGCCTGTGAGCTCTTCGAGCTGGTCGATAGTCCTGACATCATCCTGCGTGGGAGCGCCACTTGCCGCCTTGTGGGGCAGCCAGAGTGCCAAGGCCTGATAGCTCTTCGAGCCGTTGTTGTTGCGAAATTGGAGCAGAGCTTTGTAGTAGTAGTTGGGTATGGCCACATCCTTGCTGCTGTCGCTCTTGCAGTAGGTGTAGCTGATGTTCTCGCTGCCACCTGCGGTGCGAAGCACTGCGCCCGTTACCACATAGAGTGTGTCGCAACCCTCGGCCCAGTCGCGCACCTTGCCCTCAATGACGGCCCACTTCTGTTGGTTGAGGCCCGAGAGTTGAGGAGTCATATTGGTGGGGTAGAAGGTCTGACGGTTGTCGTCGCTACTGCCTAAGCGCGAAGCTGAGGGGAGCATATGACCTCGGTCGTAGCTGCCTTGGTAGGAGTTTTTCATATAGAGCTGCTTGTCCTCGGGGATGTTGGGGTCGTAGATGCCCCAGTCGTTGACGCGGTTGCCGTTGCCATACATATTGCCCGAGCACAGCGGGTAGGCCACCCAGAGGGGGAGGTAGATGTCCGAATCGTAAAATACCGAGAAACTACGCTCACGACGGTTTTTCGAGGGGAGCATACTGATTGAGTGGTAGTAGCGCTCGCCGTCGGCCTCGAAGGAGGGCAGTTCGAGCCATCCGCTCAAATCGCCACTGGGGGTGGGCAGGGGCGACGAGGCGCTAAGCTGGGTGAACAAAAACTCCTGCTTGTCGCGAGCAAAGTGTACCGTAAGGCGCAACGAGCGCTCCTCGTTGAGCTTGTTCTCGCCGAAGGTCATCAAGACGTTGGCATTGCCCTCGCCAGAGCTTTTGCTCAGCTTGCACCAGTCGCTCTCGCCCTCGGGGGCTACATACTCAATCTCTATGCTCCACGCCTGTTCGGTGGTAAGCGAGATAAACTGGTGAGTGGTGGAGTGGTCCACCATTTGGCCTACGCCGAAACGTACCTCGCTGGGGGAGGGGTGCTTAAATGAGGGGGTGGTGCAGCAGGTGTTCAGACCTACCACAACGCCTATGATGACCACCATCAGCAGTAGTGCTACTATTCGTTTTGTCTTCATACTATGGTTGCCCATTTTGTGGGCTACTTAATCTAAGTTTGGTTTGCCTCGCCACGCGGGTGCGTATGTGTGCGCCTGCGTGCGAAGGCTATTGGAGGGCAAAGTTACTAATTTTTATTGAACTCACGCGCACGTACGCATAAAAACATACTGTAAGCCGTGGTTTTTAACATAAAAAAGCCCTCCACCAAGAGGCAGAGGGCTTTTTTGTGGGTTGAAACTATCGAGCCTTGCAACTACTCGTAGATAACCTTAATAGCCGAAATGTAGGCACGGTGTTTACTGTCGGTACCAGTCGAGGTGAATTTCACGTCGGTAGCCGAGCCGGTCCAAGTGCGTACTGCGCCCTCGGCGGAGAGCTCACCGCTGTCAGCGCCAATGTAGTACATATTGCTTGCGAAGGTAAACTCAATCGAGGTGATGGTCTTACCATTTGCAGTCACATCCAAAGTAGCACCGTTCTGATACATACGGATAGCCGAGCCATTGTCGTAGTAGGCGGGAGCGTTGCCCGAAGCAGCCTGCTTGAATACAAGGCTAACGTTCTCATCAACAGCAATGCTCTGGCCCTCGACGCTCTGACCATTGGCGTAGCCCAGAGTGGAGAATGTTACCGAAGCAACAACTGCGCCCTCGGGAATTTCGGGCTCAACTACGGGAGCCGACTCGTGGCTGATGTAGTAGGCAGGAGGAGTGCCACCACCCTGTGCAGTACCATTGTAGGAGGTGCGGAGCGAGCGGAGTGTAACGGTGTCGCCAACTTTCAGGCCGAGGCTTGCAAACGACTTGTCGTTCTTCTCTACATTGGTCGAGCACAAACCGTAGATAAGGATGCTTGCGGTTTCGTCTTGGATGTAGATGTTGCCGTAGTCGGCCTTCTCGATGGAAGTGATTTTGCCTGTGAGCTCATACCACTGAGTGGTGCTCTCGGCAGCTGCCAAGAACTCGGCAATAGTGGCAGTGATTACGTCGGGGGTAGGCTCTGGCTCTGGCTCGGTGGTGCCACCACCCTGGCCTGCGGTGTGGGAGATGTACTCAGCATTTTTCATCTGAGCAGCACCGTTGTAGGATGTGCGAGTACCCTGAATGGTGAGGGTGTCGCCATCTTTCAGACCAAGAGCCTCGTAGCACTTCTCGCCATCTTTGAGGATACCGTAGATGAGCACCTCGCCAGTTGCATCTTCGAGGTAGAAGTTGCCGTAGAGGGTGTTGTAAGTGCCTTTGATAGTACCGGTAAGCTCATAAACTGTTGCATCCTCGGCTGCTGCCAAGAACTCGGCAACAGTGGCAGTGATTACGTCGGGGGTAGGCTCGGGCTCGGGCTCGGTAGTGCCGCCACCAGTGGTGCCGCCAAGAGCCTCATCGGTGAGTTTCACGCCAAAGAAGATAGCGCGAGTAGCGTAGTCGGTAGTTGCGGCGCAGTCAAATGCTGCGTTGGTCGAGAACTCGATAACATCGCTCTCCGAAAGGCCGGTGAGTTTCACCGAGTAGTGGTCGTCTGCGGTGGGTGTGAGGTTGTTGTAGGGGTGATTCTGTGCTGCACCCTCGTTTGCTTTGATATCCTGCGACATAACCTCGCCACCATTTACTCGGAAGTAGATGGTCTTGTCGCCACCTGCGCCCCACGATACGGCGTAGAAGTTGAGGTATTTGTCGCCCGAAACGCCAATGGCTTTCGAGGTGAACTTACCCTCCTGTTTGCTCTTACCAAGTTTGAAACCAGTTACGGCCTGACCGCCAATCTGAGTGTTGCCAAGACCATAGGCTGCGTTGGTGGAGTCGTCGGTAGCCTGAACAAAGGGGCTGTCGGAAGCGTAGTCACCCTCGCCTGCTACGGGAGGCTCAGGCTCGGTAGTGCCACCACCCTCACCGTCGGTGTGCGAGATGTAGAGAGCATCCTTAATCTCGTGTTTGCTGCCCTGCTCGTAGTAGAAATACTTACCCTGAACGGTGATAACATCGCCTGCGTTCAGACCTTTGGCTGCCCAATTGATAGCGGCACCTGAGTTATCAACAAGGCCATATACATAGATGCTGCCGCTCTCGTCCACGAGGTCGAAGTTGCCGTACTGAGTGTTGATGCTACCGCTGATAGTACCGGTAAGCTGATAGGTAGTTGCAGTGTCTGCCTTCTCGATAAACTCTGCAACGGTGATAGCCTGTGCGTTGGGGTCGGGCTCGGTAGTTCCACCACCGGTGTTGCCGCCAGTGTTGCCGCCAGTGCTGATTGCGCCGCCCTGCGAGAGGTCGATCTCTGCGCCACCACCACCTGCGGTGAGCTTCAAGTCGTCGATTGCATAGGCCGAGCTAACGGGTGTGGTGAAGTGAATCGAGAGGGTTTCGGGCACCTCTTTGAGGTTGAACTGCGAGGTGGCGATGTTCCATTTACCGTTGAGGTTTACGCCTTCGAGGAAGCTATACTCAACCTCGGTCCACTTCTCGCCGTCGCCACTGATGTAAACGTGGAACTCGTCGTTCTTGAAGGTGTTGTCAGTTGCGTTGTACTCGTAGCGCTCAGTACCAAACGAGAGGGTTAGAGCATTGCCTTCGAGGTTGGCGAGCGAGATGCCGCTAACGGTGAGGTTGGTGGGAGCAGTACCAAACCAGAGGTAGTTCACACCGCTACCCTCGTAGTTGGAGTGCTGGCCACCCGAGCCGTTGGACGAGTTGCTGCGAACGGTCAGTTTAGTACCTGCGTAGCTTACATTTGCCTGATTCTCAGGGGTGGGGTTGCAGTAAGCAGCACCTGCACCGTCCATATAGGTGTCCCAACCACTCGAACCTTTCTGAGCCTGACCGCCTTTGTCGAAGTTGTCGTAGAAGAGAACATCGCCCAAAGCAACCTGACCTGCGCCGGCCTGAGCTACGGTGATATTAACCTCGCTCTTATCCATAGCGATTTTGATGGTCTCGTTGCGCGCTGCGCCCTCGTTGGGAGCTGCGGTAAGAGTAACCTCAACAGCCACCGACTTCATCTCTTTGTTGGGGTGGCTGATGGGGGTGATTGCAAACCAGTCGGCCTGCGAAGTGATGTTCCACTCGCGGGTTGCGGTGATGGTGAAACGCTGCTCGCCACCCTCAGCGCCAAAGTTTACTGCGGTTAGCTCAGTGCCACTGGCATCGGTAACCTTAATCATAGGCAGAGTGTACTCGGGCTCGGTGGTCTCGCAAGAGTTTAGCACCAAAGCCAGAGGGGCTGCCAGAAACAGAATCAATTTCTTCAAATTCATAATTGTTTGTTTTTTGTTTGGTTATGTTAAATGTTTTGTTTCCTGTTCCTATGCCAAAGGCATATTCGTTGCAAAATTATATTTTTTTTCTCCATCTGCAAACAAAAT
This sequence comes from Tidjanibacter sp., assembly GCA_017630115.1. Classification (GTDB taxonomy): domain Bacteria; phylum Bacteroidota; class Bacteroidia; order Bacteroidales; family Rikenellaceae; genus Tidjanibacter. Next base: position 22,784 of record JAGBVY010000146.1, read on the forward strand.
ACCCCATATTAGTCACCTCTTGCCCTTTTCTTGGTCGGGAGGGTGCAAATTCCAAACAAATTACTACCTTTGTAGTTTGTTGGGCAAATGTGCTCTGCTGGTGGCCTTTGTCGCCAAATTGTAGAACCAACCAAACGGAAAGTTAAGTCCGATGAGTCAGTTTTCTCGCATATACAGCCTTGTACCCTCTGCGTTGCGTCGTCGCTTGCCGAGGGTGGTGCTTTCGTCGCTCTGCTCGGCGGTGGTCGATTTGGTGGGTATTGCAGCCCTCGTGTCGGTCTTGTTGGTGGTGCTCGACGACAACATCACCTCCTCCAACCCTCTCTTTGCGTGGCTCTATCAGTGGCTCGGCTTTGGCTCGGAGAGTGCTTTTGTGACATTTGTGTGTCTGGCTGTGTTGGTGCTGATTGCCCTGAAAGGTGTTGTGGGCGTGGCGCTCCAACAATACCGCTCTTGCTATATGTTGATGCTCTATGCCGACCTCTCGAAGCGGATGTACGACAACTATCTCTCGCGCGGATTGCTCTTCGTGCGTTCCCACCACACCACCCGTCTGGTCAATAATGTCAATGCTGTCTGCCACCGTTTTGCTGCGGGAGTTATAAGCACGCTGCTGGGGGTATTTACGGAGTTGCTTGTAGTGGTGACTCTGTTGGTGCTGCTGAGCTTCTACAATCCTATGATTGTGATACTTGCGGTGGTGGTCTTTGTGCCGATTGCTCTGATTTACTCGCGTGTCATACGTCGTCGTATGGCCGAAAACGGTAGGGAGGAAAACCGCCTCCAAGTGGCCCAAAATAAGACTATGTATGAGGCCCTGAGGGGCTATGCCGACATAGAGATTGCAGGAGCAAAACCCTCTATCACAAAACGCTTTGCCAACGGCATTGACTCGTTGCGCTACTACTCGCTCAGAGCCTCTCGTATGAGGAGTGCGGCGAGCTACGTCATTGAGTTCTCGTTGGTGCTGGGCGTGGTGGCTGTCATACTGCTCGGTATGGCGTGGGGTCACTCGGTGGGCACACTCAAACTATTCTTGGGAGTGTTTGCTGTGGCGGCCTACCGCATCGTACCCTCCATCAACCGAATTATGGGTGGCTGGACCGAATATAAACGCAACGGTTATGTTGTGGATTTGCTCGCCGAGGAGTTGGCTGTGAGCGTGCCCGAAATACCCCAAACCAAAGAGAAACTACCCTTCGAGGAGAGCATTGAGCTGAGAGATGTCAGCTTCGGCTATGGTGGCGACGAGGCCAAGAGTGTCTTGGAGAACTTCTCGCTACTTGTGCGTAAGGGTGAACGTGTTGGTATTCAGGGCTCTTCGGGTCGTGGTAAGACCACGCTCTTCAATCTTCTTTCGGCCCTGTTTATCCCCACAAAGGGCGAGTTGAGGGTGGATGGCAAGCCCATTGAAACTCCTCTTCAACGCCGACAGTGGCAGAATAATGTGGCCTATGTGTCGCAGGATTTGTTTATCCCCGACCAGACTATTGCCGAGAACATTGCACTTGGAGTGGAACGCCAGAATATAGACCCCGAGCGTCTGCAACGAGCCATCAGGGCGGCGCGCTTGGATGACTTTGTGGCATCGCTGCCCGAGGGTGTTGATACGGTTACGGGCGAGGCTGGTTGTCGCCTCTCTGGTGGTCAGCGTCAGCGCATTGGCATTGCCCGTGCACTCTACAAGGAGGCCTCCGTATTGATGTTCGACGAGGCTACTTCGTCGCTCGACGAGCAGACCGAGCGCGAGGTGGTGGAGGCGGTGGCCGGCATATCCGAGGCCAACCGCTCGCTAACGATTGTGGTTATCTCCCACAACAGCAAGACTCTCGATTTTTGTGACCGCATAATAACCCTCTAACTATGAGCCAAAGCCCAAGTCAGCGCACCATCAGTAACGACCTCTTTTTTGCCGAGGTGGAGGAGTGTATTGCCGACCATAGGAGTGTAGAGATGCTCCTCAAAGGGTTTAGTATGCGCCCCTTCCTGCGTCACCAGAGGGATGTGATTGTGCTTGCCCCAATAGAGTCTGATAAGCTCCGCAAGGGTATGGTAGTGCTCTTTCGCTATCGTGGCGCTCATCTGCTCCACCGCTATCGCGGCACCTACGACGGGAGGCTCAAAATGGAGGGCGACGGCAACTACCGCATAGTGGAGTGGGCCGACAAAGAGGATGTGGTGGCCTATGTTGAGAGTGTTAAACGTGGTGGGCGAGTTATTCGCTATGGCTCGCTTGGTTGGCGAGTTGGCTCACTTTGGAGCTTGATGCTCAAAGTGCTACGCACTGCGGCAATATGGACGAAACGTAAAATAATAGGATAGTATGAAACTAAGAACAGATTGTAAGATTCGCAAAATTGCAGGCGAAAGTGTGATTGTCCGTATGGGCAAACTCAATGTTGATATGACTCGTGTGATTTCGCTCAATCCAACGAGCGAGTGGCTCTGGGAGCAGATTGGTGACGAGGAGTTCGATGTTGAGAAGGTGGCCGACCTCCTGACTGCCGAGTATGAGGTAGAGCGAGAGGTGGCTCTGTTTGATGCCCAGAAGTGGGTGGATATGTTGAAGGAGGCAGACCTTTTGGTGTCTAACGACTAACGCCGAGCGCGCTTTGTCGGTGTTTTCTGCGTTACGCTTGCCTCGGAAATCCTCACTTACGCCCAGTAAGCTGCGGTTTCCTCGGCTTCGCAAGCCTTGAAAACCCTCGACAAATCGCACTCGCGGAGCTTTTTATATAAAAAGCTCCGGTCTAACGTCTAACGTCAAACGTCAAACGACCTAAGGCAAATAGGCCACTCCCTAAATTCCTTAAACTCCCTAAACTCCCTATCCCCCTAACTAATTTTGAATTTTGAATTTCTCCCACCCGATGGTACGATTTAAGATAGCAGAACATATTTTTGAGTTGGCGATGGGGGCGATGTGTCGTCCTGTGGGTGTGCCACGCAACTTCCGTCCCTTTGTGACCACCGAGCAGGGTGAGCCTCTATTTAGGCTCTCGCTCGATAGCACCATTGAGGAGCGCACCGATGCACCCCTGCAAATCTTCGACTACGACCTCCAAATGGGTGATTGCACCCTGAGAATCTACCCCGACGAGTATCGCCTTACGGTGCGCTCGGCGGGTGAGGCTACACTTGTGTGTCCCTTTGTGGAGCAAGGTGAGGTGGCCGACTACTACACCGACCTCTTCATTGAGGGAGCGGTGCCCAATAGTGTTATGTTCGACCATATGCTCTGTTTTGCATACTCGTTTGCTACTCTACCTCACAAGACCCTGCTCATCCACTCCTCGGTGATAGTAAAAGATGGGCGCGCGGTGATGTGCTTGGGCGAGAGTGGCACGGGCAAGAGCACCCACACACGTCTGTGGCTCGAAAACATCGAGGGCACAGAGCGTCTTAACGACGACGGCCCTGTGGTGAGGGTATTTGACGATGGTAGGGTGAGGGTCTTTGGCTCGCCTTGGAGTGGCAAGGGTGCCGTATATCGCACCGACAACACCTCCATAGCGGGTTTCTTGCGCCTTTCGCAAGCGCCCCACAATGAAATCCATAAGCTCACTCGCTTTGCGGCCTTTGGTGCTTTGTTGCCTTCGTGCCTGCCTACACTACAAAAAGAGGAGAGAACCCTCGACCATATTTGCGGGGCTCTCTCCGATATAATCATTTCGGTGCCTACCTACACATTGGCTTGTTTGCCCAATGCCGAGGCTGCCGAATTATCCTACAAAACAATCTTTGCTGCCTTGGGATAGAGGTAACGACGGATACTCTTCTTGGGGGTTTTCTCGAACTCCTCGGCGCAGAGTTTCACCGAACTAACTCTCTCATAGGGAGCAACAAGGGTATTCAACTCTTTCAGATTCTCTTGCATCTTTGCTTTGAGGGCTTCGTTGTCGAGGCCCTCTTTTTTGGCCTTGTCGAAATCGGGCACAACCAGTGCAATCAGCTTGCCGCCCTCGTCCTCAATAATGAGTGACTCCATTACATAGGCCAAGTTGTTGAGTTTGGCCTCAATCTCCTCGGGGTAGATGTTCTGGCCGTTGGCGCTCAGAATCATAGTCTTGCAACGTCCACGGATGAAGCAGTTGGTAGCCTTGTCCACTACACCCATATCGCCGGTGTGGAACCAACCATCGGCGTCGAGAGCAGCTGCGGTGGCATCGGGATTTTTGTAGTAGCCTACGGTAACGTTCTCGCCACGCACGCAAATCTCGCCGGGGATTTTGTAGGGGTCGGCCGAGTCGATTTTCATCTCCATACCGGGAACCAACTTACCACACGAGAGCGACTTGTACTCGGTGTGGTGGGCGTAGCAAATCAGAGGAGCGCACTCGGTCATACCATAACCTACGGTGTAGGGCAGTTTAATCTTTTTCAGCAGTTTTTCCACGTCGCTATTAAGCGCTGCACCACCCATAATCAACTCAGTCAGTGCGCCACCAAAGGCCTCCATAAGCTGGGTGCGTACCTTTTTATATACAATCTGGTTGAGCAGAGGAATCTTGGTGAGGGTCTTGATAGGCTGCTTTTGGAGGGTGGGCATAACCTTACCCTTAACAATCTTCTCAATCAACAAAGGCACTGTCAGCAGTAGGTCGGGCTTCACGTCTGTGAGGGCTTTCAGTAGGATGGGGGCTGCGGGCAATTTACCCAGCAGAGTGATGTGCGAGCCGGTGGCCAAAGGGGTCAGCATATCGAATGCACAACCAAAGGCGTGGGCCAAAGGCAGAATACCCAAGACGCGCGAACCACGATAGTGGAACTTATACAAAATCGCAAAGGCTACGTTGGAGGTGACGTTGTTTACGGTAAGCATAACGCCCTTACTCGAACCAGTTGTGCCAGAGGTGTAGGAGATGATGCATACTTTGTCGTTGGTAACCTCTGGATAGATAATGTCGTTGGTGGTGAAACCTTTGGGATAGCGCTCCGCAAAGAGAGCCTCGATGTTGCTGGTCAGGGGCGCAAAGCTACCCTCTGTACGCTCCCACAAGGTGGTCATATCCTCGTAGTCGAGAATCACTTCGAGCTGCTCAAATTTCTTCACGTCGATTTTCTCCCACACGTCGCGGCTGAGCATCAGGATGCGCGAGTCGGAGTGGTTGACGATGTTGGTTGCGTCGATGGGGTTGAAGTCTTGCAGGATGGGGACAATGACTGCGCCGTAGGTGATTGTGGCGGCGTAGGCGGTCACCCAGCGGGGGGTGTTGCGGCCAATAAGCGCTATTTTCTCGCCTGCTTTGATGCCATATTTCTCAAAGGCAATGTGATATTTGGCGATGTACTGTGCCAACTCAAAGTAGGTCAGCGTGGTCTTTTTGAAATAGTCTGTCAGTGCAGGGAGCTCGGCATTGGCGCGGAAACTCTCCTGATACATTCGGATAAGATTGTCTTTTACCATTTCGTTCGCTTTATATTCAGTGTTTTGATTTGTTTCGATTGTTGCAAGGTGTGTGCGTCACACCACAATACAAATTTATTGTCTGCGAAAGTAAGGCCATTCTTCCAATAATCTTTCCATTTCGACCAATCCACTCCGCCCTCCAATTGTGCCAATTAGTGGCCTACGAACAATACAAAACGCCCCAAGATGCTGACTCTTGGGGCGTTTGGGTTATGTTTCCGTCAGGCGCAATCTACGATGCCCAACGGTGGATTTCGCTACTGTTTGGGGAACTTGCGAGGTTTAACCATATTCTCGGGTTTGAGCAGGTTGTCAAGCTCCTCACGGCTCATAAGATTCCTTTCGAGTACCAACTCGTAGATACCTTTACCGGTCTGCAAAGCCTCCTTAGCCAACGAGGTTGAGGTCTCGTAGCCAATGTAGGGGTTCAGAGCAGTTACCAAACCGATGGAGTTGTAAACCAATCGTTTGCAAACCTCCTCGTTGGCCGTAATGCCGTCCACGCACTTCTCCCTGAGGGTGTTCATTGCGTTGATGAGCATATCGACATTCTCAAACATCGAGTGAACGATGATAGGCTCCATAACGTTGAGCTCCAACTGGGCAGCCTCGCTTGCGAAGGTTACAGTCAGGTCGTTACCAATAACGCGGAAAGCCACCTGGTTTACTACCTCGGGAATTACGGGGTTCACCTTGCCGGGCATAATCGACGAGCCGGGCTGCATAGGAGGCAGGTTGATTTCGTTCAGACCGCAGCGAGGACCGCTCGACATAAGACGGAGGTCGTTGCAAATCTTCGAGAGCTTAACAGCCAGACGCTTCATAGCCGACGAGTTCATAACAAAAGCACCGGTGTCGTTGGTGGCCTCAATCATATTGGGCGAAACAACCATAGGCAGACCAGTCACCTCGGCCAAGTATTTGCAGCACAATGCGGGGTAGTCGGGGTCGGAGTTGATACCTGTACCGATAGCGGTAGCACCCATATTCTGCTCATAGAGAAGCACTTTGTTCTGCTCCAAGCGCTCAATTTCCTCTGCAAGAGTAGCAGCGTAGGCTGCAAACTCCTGACCAAGAGTCATAGGCACTGCGTCCTGCAACTGGGTACGACCCATTTTGATTACATCCTTAAACTCCTCGCCCTTCTTCTCAAACGATGCGATGAGAGCTTTCAGAGCCTCTTTGAGCTTCTCGATGCTACGCACGGTGGCAATTTTCACCGAGGGGGGGTAGGCAGCGGTGGTCGATTGCGAGAGATTGACGTGGTTGGTGGGGTGGCAGAATTTGTACTCGCCCGTCTGGTGGCCGAGCAATTCGAGTGCGCGGTTGGCGATAACCTCGTTGGCA